>NZ_JBDSQY010000192.1:0-47706 GCF_039929585.1 Capsulimonas sp. | reverse complement strand
CCGCGCCTGCAAGAGCGCGGAAGTCCGCCTGCGCGGACTGCATAATCCTAACCGATACCGTCTACAATATGCGCCTTGTACGGCGGTCACGTTTTGGACTCTGTAACCCGCGCAGGTGGGTTTCTGCGCTCTTGCAGGCGCGGTTTTAACCGCCAGCCGTCGTATTTTTGAAGGACATTGATTCCTAGTCCCCCAGAATTAGAGCGGAGGGGCTATCCGACAAAAAACGCCTCGCGGCATACCCGCGAGGCGTTTTTACCCGCTAAGACCGAACCTCGGGAGCCTCTTGTTCAGATCCGCCAAGCGGCGTGTCTCCGCCTTTGGGCGTGGTGACCGTTCCCTTGCGCTCCAATTTTCCCCAGCCGACGCGCTTGCCGAACAGGGCGGAGCGCAGTGATTTCAAGATGACGACGTACATGAGCTGTCGGTAGGC
The DNA here is from genome assembly GCF_039929585.1 of Capsulimonas sp. Classification (NCBI taxonomy): domain Bacteria; kingdom Bacillati; phylum Armatimonadota; class Armatimonadia; order Capsulimonadales; family Capsulimonadaceae; genus Capsulimonas; species Capsulimonas sp. Next base: position 47,273 of record NZ_JBDSQY010000192.1, on the reverse strand, counting down.
AAACCGCTGCAAGGGGAGCCAGGCGATCAGGCGCTTGTCTTCGCGGTCCAGATGGAAGGCGAGCGCGGCGCCGGCCATCTCCACGGTGGAGAAGACAGCCCAGTAGCCGAGGAGCATGATCAGGTTTGTATGGTCTGTGGTCGGCTTGACGACGAACTGCGTGAAGATCGCCCAGAGTATGCCGATATCGACCAGCGGCGCGATCGCCTGGAACACGATTTGATAGAGCCAGAGCGACGGCATTGCGACTGTGCCCAGGGCGCCGTAGCGCTTGTTGCCGAATGCGTCGCGGTGCTTCCAGAGGCATTGCAGGGTGCCGAAGGCCCAGCGGTAGCGCTGCTTGATCAGGTCCTTCCAGCCGTCCGGCGCTTCGGTGTATGCGAGAGCGTCGTTGTCGGTGACGATCTTGTAGCCGAGCTTGCGGACTTTTAATGTCAGATCCGTATCTTCGGCCAGCGTCTGCGAAGAATAAAGGCCGGCGAGCACGACGGCGTCGCGCCGCCACGCGCCGACCGCGCCGGGGACGACGGTGATGCAGTTCAATAGGTCGAAGGCGCGGCGGTCGAAGTTCTGACTGGTGATGTACTCGACGGCTTGCCAGATCGTCCAGGCGTTCTTGCGGTTGCCGACCTTGACGTTGCCTGACACGGCCCCGATCTGTGGATCGGCGAAGTGGCGCACTAAGTTCCCGATGGTCGCAGGCGTGAAGACTGTGTCGGCGTCGAGGGCAACGATGATCTCGCCCTGACATTGCTGAATGCCCAGGTTGAGCGCCGACGCCTTGCCGCCGTTGGGCTTGGTGATCACCTGAACCTGTGTGCTATGGCCGTACGCCGCGCGGACGACGTCGGCGGTGCCGTCCTTTGAGCCGTCGTCGACGACCAGGATGTCCAGACGCGGGTAATCGCTCGCCAGCAGCGTCGCGATGGTTTTGTTCACGACCTTCGCCTCGTTGTAGGCGGCAATAATGACGCTCACCGAGGGAAGAAAATCGGAGACGAATGTTCGAGCTTTCTCCCGTCGCGCCTGCACGGTCGCCAGCGCGCCCATAATGACGATGCGCCCGATACCCAGGAAAATCGCCGTCAGGAACAAGACAGTCAGGACGTTTCCGACGACATAAGTCGCGTAGATGAACGCGCGGTTGATATCGGCCGTAATCCGCTGTTTGGGCGAGATTGCGGGGAAGACCTGATCGCGTGTGCGGCCCATGATCTGCGAGACGGTGACAAAGCTGTATCCCTGCTTTTGCAGCCCCTCGATGATTCGAGGCAGCGCCTTGATCGTCTCGGCGCGCGTGGTTCCGCCGGCGTCGTGCAGGAGCACGCAGTTGCCGTCATCCGCATGGTTCAATACGAATGGGACGATCTGCTCGGATTTGATGCCCGGCTTCCAGTCGGTCGGATCGATCTGTTCTCCGATGAAGACATAGCCGAGTTTGTGCGCTTGAAGGATCGGGTCCAGGTCGGCGGGAGTGCTTGGCTCCGAGTCCGCGCGGTTCGGCGCGCGGAAGAGAGTGGTCATATGTCCTGTCAGCGCTTCGATCACACGCTGGGTGGCGTCCAGCTCTAATTTGATGCGCGGCGTGGAGATCTGGTCGATCTCGGGATGCGTGAACGAATGGTTGCCGATCTCCATCCCTTCGTTCCACTCGCGTGTCAACAGGCTGGGATTTGCCTGCGCGTTTTCGCCCACGACAAAGAATGTCGCGGGAACGTGATATCGATGCAGGATCGCGAGAATCTGGGGCGTCCAGCGCGGATCGGGGCCGTCATCGAAGGTCAAAGCGATCTTCTTGTAAAGAGGACCGGTGTTTTTGCCGGTCGTCTGGTCCACTAGGCCCGTACGCTGGATGACGTACTGCGAGGGATAGCGACTGAACTTTTCACCCACGATCAGGCGGGTCTTGGGATCTATCGTCAGATCGCGCTGCCCCTTTGTGGGCGACTGCTTGATGTAAAGCACGTCTCCCTGGCCGATAAAGCCCGTACCGAAGTAATTGTACGTGACGTCGGTGAGCTTTCGAATATCGAAGCTCTCGCCGATAGCGGGGCGATCGTGATTGAAGTAGGTCCAGAGGCTGGGGTCTTCCGAGCCCAGTCGCCAGAGCGCGTCGCCGAGGAGATGGCGGCGCTCGCCGGCGATCACTTTGTTGTAGGCGCTGGCGGCGTCCTCCAGCCAGACCTTGTGCGCGATCTCTTTGTCGCCTTGGCCGTTCGAGTCGTCGTAATAGGTGAAGTAAGGGCTCAGCGTGTCGCGGTCGATCTTGATCACGCCGTCCTCGCCGTCCTGGGAATCCTTGGCGGTTTGACAGGCTTGTTCGAACGAGACGTCCTGCGGAGACGTGCTTCCAGCGGCCCAGTCGTACCCATAGTTCGCGATCCCGAGCACGACTTTGTCGGCGGGGACCTGTGTCAGGAAATCGTCAAGCTGCGCCTGGAACCAGTCCCAGGAGGCGAGGGGGCCGTCGTGCGTGCCGTCCCCGTGTTCGTCGTAGATCATGGGGATCACAAAGTCACAGCATTTGGCGAGTGTCGGCAGATCGTAGGAGGCGCTGTCGAGCTGGATATCCTGGGTCACGAGCAGGCCCAGCGGATGGAACACGGCGCCGAGTTCCGTCATGAAGGCCGTCAAGCCGCTTTCATCGTCCGCGCTGTCGGTCTCGAAGTCGATGTTCACGCCCTGGTACTTGTTCTGAATGACAAAGGCGCGCAGCTTTTCGATCATCGCCGCGCGCTTTTTGGGATCGCTGACCAGCGCATGGACCCATTCGCCGCGAAACTCGCCTTCGCTTGCGTTTTGTACGACGGGGATAATGGGGATGCCGTGGCTGCGGGCAAGACGGATGGCTTCGTCGTCATACGTCTCGCCCAGCGTGACCTGGGTTCCTCCGGAGCGCGTGGAGATATCGCGCGTCACGTTGATGTCCGATCCCTGAGGATTGATCTCGATCCATACCGGCATTAAGTGGGTCGTTTGATCGATATGTTCGCGCAGGGAGTCGATGCTGCTTTTTTCGTAGTTGACATAAAACGCCGCGCGTACGGGGCCTCGAATGTGGCCCGGAGCGATGGCGGCCGCCGGGATGGGGGTGACGGCGTGTTCACCCTTGATCGTGGCGCGCAGTCGGCGCTGTGCTTCCTGGACACCGGCGTCGCGTCGCAAAACCGCGCGCAGGACTCGGGACCGCAGGTCGCCGGGCTGCTTGACGCCGCTTACCGCAGGATGCTGGGCGGCCGCGAGGTGCATCTGTTCGCCCAGACTGCGCAGTCCCTTTGGCGACGCCGCCCCGCCGATCGGCGAGGCGATCATCACGGGGTTGCCGGCGATACTGAAGAGAAAGACGCCCGCTCCCAGAACGCAGAAGAGGGCGAGAGCGTACATCAGAAAGGAAAGTACGCCGCCACGGCGCTGGGACTCGTCGTAGAAGATCGGTTTTTGTTGTGAATCAGGTGTGCTCAAGTCGGCTCCATCATTGGCGCTCTAAAAATCATAAAGTGTTCAAAACGGTGAAACAGGGTATTGGACCGGCCCTATTGGAGTATGATACAGCGCTGTTTGTTCCATCAAAGTTCCGCGATCTTCCACGTTTATTTCGACCAATTCGTGAAAAAATGCGCAATGTATTGACTCGCGGCGGCTCGCTGTGATATACTAATGCGCGGAAATTGGTGTAAACAGCCCGCGTTGAGGGGGGCTTTCATGGGCGAGGACGATCCAACATCAGAGACCGGCAAAGACGAAGAGACAGTGTCACTTCCGTCGTTCGGATCTCTGCCCGCTCCTCCGGAAATCACCTTCACTCGACCCAGTCTTGGCAAGGGGACGCCCTCGACCCATCGCGCCGAGACAAGGCCGCGCGCCGAAGACGGCGGCCAATCGTCGCGTCACAACGACGACGACCGGCTGCTCGCGCAGGGCGTTCAGGGATATGGGGTCGCGATCACCGCGGCGCTGACCCTGGCGATTACGGTCGGTATCTTTATTTTTATCGGACAGTGGCTGGATAAGCGTTACCATACGACCGTTCCCTGGTTTACGATTGTCGGGCTGCTTCTGGGAGTTTTCGGTGGATTCGCGAACATGATTCGCCTGCTGACGACGACCCGGAATGGCCGTGGAAAACGGCCGGGCGGCTAAACATTTATGACGCTGGAACAACGACCGGAAAATACTAGCGCTTCGCCAAAGAAAACGAGCGCCCCGTTACCGTCCGAAGACTTTCAATTACCGTCCTTTCAGAGCTTGTCACGGACCGCCGTCGCTCTGGATGCGCTGATTATCGGAGTGCTGCTGATCGTACGGCAGAACTGGCCGGCGCTGGGCGCCGTCGCCGGAACCGTCGTCGCCTTCGCGGTCTTCTGGTCGCTGCATATGATCAGCCGGATCGTGCCCGAGTATTTGATGGGCATGGAAGCTGAGCGCAAAGCCGGTTCCGGAAGCGCGCAGGCGAAGAACCGATCCACGGCCCTGTGGCGCCTGGGCGGAATGCTGGTTTTCAAGTATGCGCTCCTGACGATCGGAATGATCTCGATCTTCCAGTTCGTCAAGGACCACTTGATTCCGTTTTTGCTGGCGTTCGTCGGCGTTTTTTCGGTGACGCAGCTATGCATCATCGTCGCCGCCAGCCGCGCGATGCGGTCTGCGAAGCCGCTTTAAGCTTTCGCCGCTTGAAAATTTGTTCGTAAGATCTACGACGAAGTAACACACGAAGAGAACATCACAACTATGCCGACAGAACCGCTTGAAAAACCGGAGCTTTGGACCTGTGTCATTTACGGCATCCTGGTCGCCGCCATCCTGCTGGGAACGGGGATCGCAGCCTTCGCGAAGCCGCAGCGCGTGCCGGGCCGCCTGCAGAACCTCTGGGAAGTCGCGGTCGATGGACTGCGCAACCTGTTCATGGGACTGCTGGGACCGGGCGGCGAGCGCCACGTGCCGCTCGTCATGACCCTGTTCATGTACATCCTGCTTTGTAATTTACTTTCCGTGACTCCGCTGCGCGCGCCGACGGCGAATCTCAGCACCAATCTGGGTCTGGCGTTCATCGTCTTTGTGTACGTACAGTACTGGTCCATCAAGACGAAGGGCTTCGGCGGATATCTGAAGCACTTCCTCGGACCCGGGATCATCCCGCTCATTCCGCTGTTCCTGCTTACGGAAGTGGTCGGCGCGCTGGCCCAGCCGCTGTCGCTCGCGATGCGCCTTTATGGAAACATCTATGGCGAGGATTACATCTCTTACGTCGTGACAAGCGTCGTCAACACCACGCACATTCCGGCGCAGTTTTTGGTGTACCTGCTGATGCTGTTCACCGGCATTCTTCAGGCTTTTATCTTCACGCTGCTGTCTTCCGCCTACATTGGCATCGCGACGGCGGATCACAGCCACGATGACGATCACGGTCATAAGAGCCTTGATGAGCGTGTCGACGACGCGGCTTACGTCCCCGCGGCGTAAGCGTTAACGCAAAATTTTGAATCTGTTACATTCACGGTATTTACGCTAAAGGAGCATAGTTACGACATGGCAGCCATTTACTTCGGTCTTCTCGCGCTTGGCGCGGGTCTCGCTCTTCCCCTCGCCGCCGTAGGCGCGGGCATCGGTCAGGGTCTAGCGTCGTTTGCCGCGCTGCAGGGCATCGCCCGCCAGCCGGAAGCCGCCAGCCGCATCCAGACCACGATGTTCATCTGTCTCGGGATTATCGAAGCGCTGGCGATCTACGCGTTCGTCATCTTCTTCATCCTTCTGGCCAAGTTCCCGAGCGCCGAGCAGGTCACCCAGCTTCTGGCGAATCACTAATTATCGAGCCGTCCGCTCGGTTTTGGATCGGGCGGACGGCCAAACGACAGGCGCGACGCCTGTAGGACAACTATGAACGAGATTATTAATGCCCTCGGTATCGACTGGCATTTGATCATCACGCAGATTCTCGGTCTACTCTTACTGTTCTTCTTCTTGCAGCGCCTGGTCTTTCCGAAGGTTTTCGGGTTCCTGGATCAGCGCCAGGCGGACATCAAGGCGACCTACGATCAACTGGACGCCGACCGCGCCGCCATGGAGCAGACCCGCCGGGATTACGAGCAGCGGCTCGCCGGCATTGAAACCGAGGCCCGCGAGAAGATCCAAGCCGCAGTCAAGGAAGCACAGACTCTGCGCGATAATCTGGTGGCGGACGCTAACCAGCAGGCCGAAGCGATTATTGAAAAAGGCCGCGGCGACAGTGAGCGGGAGCGCCAGAAGGCATTCCTGGAGATGCGTCAGCAGATCGTGTCGCTGGCAATTACCGCCGCCGGTAAAGTGATCGGCGAATCGCTCGATCCCGCTCGCCACACGGCTCTTGTCGATGACTTCATCAGCGGCGTCGGCGCCGGCGCGATCGTCGAACACGGTCGCGGCGTCAGCGGCAACGCGATCGGCGGCGGCGCCCAGACGGGGACCACCGCCTAATGAAAGATACTCGAGTCGCAAAGCGATATGCAGCGGCGCTGTTCAGCGTGGCCCAGCGCGACGGGATCATCGAAGCGGTCGCCGAAGACCTGACGTTGGTGGAGCGCTTCCTCGCGGACGTGCCTTACCTGCGCGCGGTCCTGCTTCAGCCGCTAGTCTCGGATGAGCAGAAGAACAAAGTGGCGAGCGACGCATTTGGGGACCGTGTTACGGCGACCACGCTGAGCTTCCTCCAGCTGCTGATCCGTAAGGGACGCGAGGAGCTTGTCACCGAGACAATCCGTGATTTCCGTGAACTGCTGGCCGAGTTCCACAACACCGTTGAGGCGCTCGCAACCTCTGCCGTGGCGCTGACCCCGGCTCAAACCGACGGTCTGGCCGCCAGCGTTCGGAAACTGACTGGTAAAACCGTTATATTGACCACGCAGGTCGATCCCGCCATTCTTGGCGGCGTCGTCGTGCGCATTGGGGACACGGTCATCGACGGAAGCGTCCGTGGCCGCCTGGAGAACCTGGAAGCGCATTTGCTTGGGTCCCGCACACAGGGAGGAGCTATTTAATTGGCCATCAAGCCGGAAGAAATTACGTCTATCCTCGAGCGAGAGCTCGATAGCTATAAGTCGCAGATCGAGGAAGTCGGCGTCGGCACCATCCTGCAGGTCGGCGACGGCATCGCGCGCATCTACGGTCTCAAGGACTGCATGGTCGGAGAGCTCCTGGAGTTCCCCGGCGGCATTCAGGGTATGGCGCTGAACCTCGAAGAGGACAACGTCGGCGCTGTTCTTCTCGGATCCGAAACCGGCATCCGCGAAGGCGATACCGTCAAGCGCACGGGCAAGATCGTTCAGATCCCCGTCGGCGAGGCCCTCATCGGCCGCGTCGTGAACGCGCTGGGAGAGCCGATTGACGACAAGGGACCGATCGCCGCCACCGAGTTCGCGCTTCTTGAGAGCGTGTCCCCGGGCGTCGTCGACCGTCAGCCCGTCAAGGAACCCCTCCAGACCGGCATCAAGGCGATCGACTCGATGATCCCGATCGGCCGCGGTCAGCGCGAGCTGATCATCGGCGACCGTGGAACGGGCAAGACCGCCATCGCGATCGACACGATCATCAACCAGAAGACCACGGATGTCTATTGTATCTACGTCGCTATCGGCCAGAAGGCCAGCACCGTGGCTGCAATCATCCGCACCCTGGAAGAAGCCGGCGCGATGGAGTACACCACCGTCGTCGCCGCGACCGCCAACGACCCTGCGTCGCAGCAGTACATCTCCCCGTACACGGGAGCCTGTATCGGCGAGTGGTTCCGCGACAACGGCAAGCATGCGCTGATCGTTTACGATGATCTGTCGAAGCAGGCCGTGGCGTACCGCCAGGTTTCCCTGCTGCTCCGTCGGCCTCCGGGCCGCGAGGCGTATCCGGGCGACGTCTTCTACCTGCACTCCCGTTTGCTGGAGCGTGCGGCGAAGCTGTCCAAGGAGCGTGGCGGCGGCTCGCTGACGGCGCTGCCGATCATCGAGACCCAGGCGGGCGACGTTTCGGCGTACATCCCGACCAACGTTATCTCGATCACCGACGGCCAGATCTTCCTTGAGAGCGACCTGTTCAACGCCGGTGTCCGCCCTGCGGTCAACGTCGGTATCTCCGTCTCCCGCGTCGGCGGCTCCGCCCAGACAAAGGCGATGAAGGACAAGAACGTCGCCGGACGATTGAAGCTCGAACTGGCTCAGTTCCGCGAGGTTCAGGCCTTCTCGCAGTTCGCTTCCGACCTGGACAAAGCGACCCAAGCGCAGCTCGCGCGCGGTCTTCGCCTCGTCGAGATCCTGAAGCAGCCGCAGAACCAGCCACTCCCGCTGGAGAAGCAGGTCCCGGCGATCTTCGCCGCGACGTCCGGTTTCCTGGACAGCCTGCCGGTCGAATCGGTCCGCCGCTTCGAAAGCGAGTTCCTGGCGTTCCTGAGCGAGAAGTATCCGGACGTACCGGAAGCCATCGCCCGCGATAAGGCGCTCAGTGAAACCACCGTCGACTCGCTGCGCAAGTCGCTGACCGAGTTCAAGGGTATCTTCAAAGCCTAGTCGAATATCATGGAAAGCCCTTTTCCTTCTGTGCCAGATGTTCTTTTCGAAGACGCTGCGTGGAAGGGAGAGGGCTTTTTCTTTTTGGGAGCCGTTATGTTCAGAAGATATCTTCCGATCTTTGCTGTTCTTACTCTCATCACTCTCGCGAACTCATGCGTGCGCGCCGCCGATACCGCCCTAATCCATACGCGTATTGACGGCGCCTCCGTGACTTATATCGCAGTCAACCTGACAAGCCCTGGCGTCTCCATGCGTCCCGAGGTATGCACAGGCTTTCATGGCGGCGATGAGCTGTTCTCCTCCATGGTTAAGCGCAATCGTCCCATTGCGGCGATCAACGGCGCATATTTTGATAAAATCACGAAATACCCAATTGGCGATCTTGTTGCGGAAGGGAAATTGATCCATAGCGGCCGCATGGGAACGGCGCTGGCGATTAAGACGGATGGGGCGCCGGAGATGCGCCGCGTGGACTGGGGACATGCCGCAGATTGGACGGGATACCGCACGGTGATCGCCTGCGGCCCTGCGCTGGTGCTGGATGGTAAGATCGATGTCAATCCGGAGTTAGAGCGCTTTTCCGACCCACATGTGATGGGTTCGACATCTCGTATGGCGATTGGGTACACTTCCGACATGCATCTCATTTTGGCTCACATCCAGACCCCGGTCACATTCCGTCGTGAAGCGCAGATTATGCTGTCGCTGGGATGTGTCGGCGCGATGAACCTGGATGCGGGCGCTTCCTTAGGGATGTACTACAAAGGCCAGTTTCTGGCGACGCCTTCCCGTAGGCTCACAAATATTATTTGCATTTATGAGAGGCCGAAGAAACCATGACGGATCCGCGCTTGATCAAATGGGCCGATACGATGATCCAGTATAGTTTGAGCCTTACGCCTGAACAGCAGCTTCTGATCCGTGTGGAGGAGGCGGGTATTCCCCTGGGGCGCGAAGTCTACGCAGCGGCGCTGCGCCAAGGCGCGCATCCCCACATTCAAGTGCTGCTCGATGGTTTGGATGAAGTCTTCTTAACCACGGCCAGCGACGCGCAATTGGAATTCGTTTCGCCCATCCGTAAGTTCGAGTTCGAAACCGTGGACGCGCTCTGCACGATCATGGCGCCGACTAACACAGCAGGGCTGTCCGGAGTCGATCCGGCGAAGCAGGCGAAGGCGCAGAAGGCCAACAGCGTGATCCGCAAGTCGCTGTCCGAGCGCGGGGTGAAGAAAGCAGACTGGGTTCTCACGCTCTATCCCACGCCGGCGGCGGCTCAGAACGCAGGCATGTCTCTGCGCGCGTATGAAGAGTTCGTGATGTCCGCGATGTTTCTGGACAAAGACGATCCCGCCGCCGCATGGCGTGAGTTCTCACAAAAGCAGCAGCATTATGTCGATTACCTGAACGGCGTCAAGCATTTGCGCTTTGTCGCCGTCGATACGGATATCACGATGTCCGTCGCAGGCCGCCGCTGGGTCAACTCCGACGGACATCGAAACTTCCCGAGTGGCGAAGTGTTCTCAGGTCCAGTAGAGAACTCTGTCAATGGCCGTGTGCGTTATACGTTTCCGACAGCGCACCTGGGCCACGAAGTGCATGACATCCAATTGACGTTCGAGAGTGGCCGCGTGGTGAACGCGGAAGCCTCCAGTGGTCTAGAGTTCTTGGAAGAGATGCTGGAGACGGACGCCGGGGCGCGAGCGCTGGGAGAAGTCGCGATCGGCAATAACTACGGCGTGAAGCGTTATACACGCAACACGCTGTATGATGAGAAGATCGGCGGTACGTTCCATCTGGCGCTCGGCAACGCCTACCCCGAGACCGGCGGCGTCAACTCCTCGGCGGTTCATTGGGACATGGTCTGCGATATGCGTCCCGAGGCGGGTGGGGGAGCGATTTACGCCGACGGCGTGGTGATCCATGAGAATGGGGAATGGAAGATTTAAAATCGAGTTAGTGTTGTGCGTTTCGCAAAATTCTTGACGCACAACATGGCCGATGCTGGCGACTGAAGTCGCGCCTGCAAAAACGCGAAAGTCCACCTGCGTGGACTACTTTGTCCTTGTCGATACCGCTGAATAAAAACGTGGTTTTAGGCGGCGCCGTCTAGGATATTGTAGTCCGCGAAGGTGGACTTTTGCGCTCTTGTAGGCGCGACTTCAGCCGCCGGCTATCTTATTCGCCAGCTGCCCTATACGTGACTCTATTGATTGCCAAGAATCGCGCCGAAGGCGGGAGTTGCGTTTACGTCCCCGGAAGCGCTATCCTGGTCCGATTTCGGCGCGGTAACGGCCCGTCCGTTGAGCGTTGCTGTATCGGAAATCTGCTGCGATGCCGTGCACATCCAGCCGTCGTCGGTATGCGTCCAGGTGTCGCGTGAGACCTGGCGCTCCGTAAATGTGCTTCTCCTGCCCGTATTCGGATCGATAATCACGCCCTGCACGACTTCTCGAATGAGCGCCGTTGCTGTGTTGCCGCGCTGAGTGGCGCTTGCGACGGTGGTGACGCCTTTGATCGACTTTGCGGAGTCAAAAAGCGCGCTCAATCGGTAACGAATTTCGCCAAGATCATATTCATTTTTCTGAGGATCAATGACTTTAAAATCCTGAGAATAGTATCGCATGGCGCCGTCAAGATCAAGACGATTGGCGGCGGCGTTACTGCGGTTATAGAAACCTTGCAGCGTTCGTGCGATGCTGGGAGCAGCGGCGGGGCGCGCTTTCGACGCGGGACGTTTTTGGACTGGCTTGGCGTGCGCAGCCGGGACAATGGCAAATATTAACGATGCGTAGCAGACGAGCTTAAGGGACTTCAAGGAACACTCCAGAGTTAAGATAATGATTGACAGTGACATGGAAAGGCGGCGGCGCAAATGCGTCGCCGCCGGTTTGCTGAGGAGCTAGGAGCGGGGAGACGCCCCCGTGGCGCTGAACATGCGGCTTGCGACCACCGGATGCTGCTTGAGCGTGCTTTCCGCCTGAGCGTGCGAGTAGTCGACAGAGGGCAGGGTGCGCGACGCGCCGCCGATGTTAAAATTTGCCCAGGGATGCTCCGGATCGAAGCGCAGGGTTTCGCGCCATTTCGAAACGGCCTGGTCCGTGCTGCCGCGCTTGTAGAACGCATTTCCCAGATTGAAGTGCGCGCCGACGAGATTCGGGTTCAGATGGGCGGCTTCCTGCCAGTTGGCGATAGCGCCGTCGATGTTTCCCATCTGGTTGAGCGCGACGCCCAGATTGTAATGCGCCCAGGCGTGAGTCGGCTGAAGCCGGATCGCCTCGCGCAGTTCATAAAGGCCCATATGGAAATTGCCGGTGACGAACAGCGCCGCACCGAGATTATGATGTGCTTCCGCGTATCCCGGTTCGAGGCGGATCGCTTCTTCCCACTGTGCGATGGCGGCGTCCAGCTGGCCTTTGACGCGCAGGGCGAGCCCTAGATTGTTGCGGGCGTCCACATGCTTGGAGTTCAGCTTCAGAGCCTTGCGGTACTCCGCGATGGCGAGGTCGATATCGCCCTGGTCGCTGAGCAGATCGCCGAGATAATGGTGGGCGTCGGCGAACTCCGGGCTGATGCGCAGCGCTTCACGGTAATGCCGTGTCGCCTCGTCATACTTCTGCATGGAGTAGAAGACGCTGCCGAGGTTATAATGAGCGCGGCCGTGCTCGGGATTGAGGCGCAGCGTATCCTGCCAGTAGGCGATGGCGGCGTCAAGCCAGCCCTTGCTGTGCAGGGCGTTGCCGAGGGAGAAGTAGGCGTCGGCGTGGTCGGGATCCAGCGCGATTGCTTCGCGATAGGAATCGATGGCGCTATCGGCTGCGCCGCGGTCCATCAGGATATTGCCAAGACTGACATGTGCGGCCGCGAGCGTGGGATCGAGGTCAAGCGCCAGCCGGTATTCCCGGATAGCTTCATCCCATTGCTTGAGCTCGGTGAGCAGATTGCCGACGGCCAGATGGATCGTCGCGTTCTCAGGATCGAACCGTAGCGCTTCGCGGTAATGCAGTAGCGCGGGCTGATGCTGGCCGCTGAGGGTGTAGGCGACGGCGATGTTGAAGTGCGCGGCCGTGTGATTAGGACGCCGCCGGATCGCTTCGAGATAAGACCCAATTGCCTGGGGAATGCGGCCTTCCACGCGAAGGCGGTTGCCTTCAAGGAAGTAATAGTTTTCTTCCTGATCCATCATTGGCGTCACAAATCCTTTCGCGGCGGCAGGCAAATAATCAGCAATAATTTCAACGACCAAGCATTCGCACTTGGTTATTCCATATTATACAACGGAAATGAGAGCCAATCTTATCCCTGTCCTAAATCTCCTTGACCCTTTCCGGAGAACCATGCTTCAAGATTTTCGGGCCGCAGCAAAATTTCGCGTGGCTTGACGCCATCCTGTGGGCCGACGATATTGAGCGCTTCCATCGTTTCGACCAGACGGGCGGCGCGGGTGTAGCCGACTTTGAACTTACGCTGGAGGCTGGAGGTGGAGCAGGAACCCTGCGCCACGAGCCAGCGGACGGCGGGTTCGAAGAGCTGGTCGCTGGAGCCGTCGTCGTCGAACTCGTCGCGGGTTCCGCTAGCGCTCGTTTCGGACGGGATCATCGTGTAGACGGCCTCTTCCTGGCCGCGCAGGTACTTCACGAGCTCTTCGGTCTCACGCTCGCCGACGTAACAGCCCTGCACGCGGACGGGCTTGGGAGCGTCGATGGGGAGATAGAGCATATCGCCGCGTCCGATCAATCGATCAGCGCCGCCCTGGTCTAGGATGGTCCGGCTGTCAATCACCGTTGCGACGGAGAAGGCGATCCGCGATCCAACGTTGGATTTGATCGTTCCTGTGATGACGTCGACAGACGGACGCTGGGTTGCGATCACCAGGTGGATTCCCGTGGCGCGGGCAAGCTGGGCGAGGCGACAGATGGAAGTTTCCACCTCGGGACCTTGCTGCATCATCAGGTCGGCGAGCTCATCGATGATGACGACGATGAAGGGCAGGCGTTCTTCCGGGGGAACGCGGTTGTTGAAGCCTTCGATGTTGCGCGTACCGAGCTGGGCGAAGCGGTCGTAGCGCTCCTCCATCTCCTGAAGGACACTGCGCAGGATGCCGGCGGCGAGCTTGACATCCTTGATGACCGGCGCCAGCAGGTGGGGAATGCCGTCGTACAGCGACAGCTCCACGCGCTTCGGGTCGATCATGACGAAGCGCACTTCGCGCGGCGTCGCCCGGTAGACGATGCTGGAGATGATGACATTCAGACAGACGCTCTTGCCGCTGTTGGTGCTGCCGCCAATGAGAAGATGCGGCATGCGCGTGAGATCCGCATACTTGAAGTTGCCAGCGATATCTTTGCCGAGCGCGAAGGTCAGCTTGCTCGGCGCATTCATGAACTCATTCGTCGCAAGACACTCACGCAGCGTGACCATCTCGATCACATCGTTTGGCACTTCGATGCCGATGGCGCTCTTGCCGGGAATGGGGGCCTCGACACGCACATCGATGGCGGCCAGCGACATCGCCAGGTTATCGGCCAGGCTGACGATCTTCTTCACTAAGATGCCCGGTTCCAACTGCACTTCATAGCGCGTGACCGTGGGCCCCATCGCGACCTGAGCGACGTTCGCGCCGATCTTGAAGTCGTTGAGCGTCTGCATCAAAACGGCTTGCTTTTCTTGGATCGCCTGCGCGGACCGGACGGGCTTGGGTGGCGGCTCGTTCAAAATCTCCAGTGGCGGCAGGGTGTATTCTCGCTTGGTTCCGTCGTCGGCGAGGCCGACGGGAATGACGAGCGGAGCAGCCGGCGCGGGCTTGGGAGCTAGCATCTTGATGGGGATCTGCGGGATCGTCGGCGCGTCATCATCGATACCATCCAGAAACGCCGGCAGAGTGATCTGGGTGGGTGGCGCCGCCGGGATGGGGATGATTGGAATGATTGGAGCTATGGGAGCGACCGGCTCAGGCGCTTCGGCGGCAAACGTGGGGCTTTCGGCGATCGGTTCCGCCTTCGCCTTCTTGACAACCGGGGCGTCCATCGTCTCGATCATGCGTCGCGCGCGTTCCTCACGCTTGCGCTCTTCCTGTCTTGCCCGTTCGGCGTCGCGCTCGGCGCGCTCTTCTTCCTGCGCTATCTGGCGCTCTTCGCGTGCGATGGCGGCGCGCTCACGGGCGGCGGCGGCGCCGCGCTGCATGGCCTTGGCCGTATTGGTCACGGGAGGCGTCAGCTTCTTGCCGCCTTCCACCGTGCGTTCGAATAGATGCAGCAGCCGCATATCGGTCGTCCAGACGACGGCGCCGATGGCGAGGGCGGACATGAGAATATGGCTGGAAACATCGTTGGCGCCAAAGAGCATGCGCAGCAGCGAGCAGAACAGGTAACCGACTTCGCCGCCGGCGCGGTCCGGATTCATCGATTGGTTGAGCACATTGGTATGGCCCATGTGCCACCAGGTGATGAAGATCAGATACAGCGTGGCGCCGCCGCCGATGTAGTTCGCGCGCGTATGCTGCTCGCGTCCCCGGACCAGCATGACGCCGATGCTGGCGATGAAGAATGGCATGACCCAGGAGCCGACGCCCACCAGCCAGCGCATCCCATTCGCCAGGGCGTCGCCAATCGCGCCCGCCTTGCCCTCAAAGATCAGGCTGACGAGCAGAATCGCGCCCAGCGTCATAAAGCCGATTCCCCACATATCGTGGGCAAACCGCTCGTTGTTGCGAGCCGGCTTGGTCTTTTTGGCTTTCTGAGGCGCGGGGGCGGCTCGCGGCGCTCGGGGCTTTTTCGGGGTCCGTGGTTCTTCGGACGGTTTGACCGCCATACATATGTTCTCCTACCCACTATTATAGCAGAAATACAGGCGGTCGGCAAACGAGTTGCGCGGGGCAGCGTCCTGGAACGGGTATGATAAAGGGAATAGCCGCCGGGTGCGTGGATGCAGACCGGCGAGAAATTATTGACTGAAGGAGAACTGCACATTATGGCAGCCACAGATTCCAGTTTCGACATTGTTTCGAAGACCGATCCGCAGGAAGTCAAGAACGCGATCGATCAGGCTGAGCGCGAGATCGAGACCCGCTTCGACTTCCGCAATTCGATGGCCGAGATCAAGCATGAGAAAGACAAGCTCACCTTGAGCGCCGACAACGAGGCCCGCCTGACGGCGCTGATCGACGTCATCCAGTCCAAATTCATCAAGCGCGGGATCGATATCAAGTTCCTGGAGTATGGCAAGCTCGAAGAAGCGACCAAGGGCACCGTGCGCCAGGTCGTCACGATCAAGAATGGCCTCCCGATGGAAGCCGCGAAGAAGATCGTCAAGCTGATCAAAGACAAGGGCATCAAGGTCAACGCGCAGATCCAGGACGAACAGGTCCGCGTCACCTCCAAAAGCCGCGACGACCTTCAGGCCGTCATCGCCCTGCTCAAAGGCTCCGAAGAGATCGAAGCCCCGCTCCAGTTCACGAACTTCAAATAGTCATAAACCTTTGAACCCCATCAAAATCTTCGGTGGAGTGCTGGTCGCCCTCGGATGCATATTCCGGGCGATCAGCCTCGCCTACTTCAATCTCCTCGAAAAACGCCTCCCCCCCGGCGACCTCAAAGCCCGCCGCCGCTTCGAAGGCAAAAAACGCCGCGCCCTGATCATCGACGCCGGGTTTGTCTTGTTCGGGTTTTACACGATCCTGAGTCACTAAAGCCTACCGAAAGATATAGCATGAGCGTAGATATTAATGGCTGGATCGAGATACGGCCATATGCGGCGAGCTGGCATGGAGCAATTCGCTTGGACGCCTTTGCGCCGAGCAATTACGACATGTTTAGCTGTCTTTTCGGGGTTCGACCGTTCGCGCCGTTCATTCCCATTGCTGCATCGCGAGGACTTCCCGACGATATTTCCGAAGCGGCCAGCTCCAATTATCTGGAATGGGAAGAAATCTTCGGCGAAAGTTGGATTATGTGGTCGGAGATCCAGAAGATCGATTGGAGCGAAGAAGTTCTCGACATCAGGCCGCACCGCTATGAACTGACGAATGGCGATCTTGTTTTCCGAGGTAAAGCGTCCGCCAATGATGGCGACAACGTCACGGAAGGCGCGGCCTGGACGGAGAGTGGGTTTGTTTATCGTGTTGAGAACATTTCTCGGAGGGAAGCGCTTGACGGATCTCGCGAATGGCGCTTGCTTTTTCAGCTCATGGAAAGCCTCACTCGCGATTACGGCTCGGAAAACGTGCGGATGGTTGTTTGGTTTGATTGCTGAGGATCGCTATGGACATCGATATCGCGGCGGCTTATGATTCAATGGTCAAAATTGTGGCTGACGCGGCCAACGTCAACACCGGCATGGCGGCGCTGATCGACTATTGCGACACCGTCTATCCCAGCAACCTCTGGAATTCAATCCGTATTCTCAATTATGTGGAGGATGAAGCGCGTCTGCGGCAATGGCTCGTCTCAGTGTTCACCAATGAACCCGTTCCGCCTGCCGTCAAGACATTTTGGTGTGGCATGTTCAATCCGGTGATCGACGACGAGGCTTCCTGCGCGCTTTACATTTCCGGCTCACCTCGCGACTATTCTCCAGAAAGCCTGGATTGGGCGTGCTTTCGGCAGGATACCTATCGCCCCAGCCAGTATGTTGCGAAATCGCAAATCCTGCACACCGTTTACCGTACTGTTTAGCAGGAGGAAGATGCCATACTGCTGGCCGAATATGTTCTTTGCCTAGGCTATGCCTGTCTTGTAATTCCGGCGATTTTGAAAACGATAGATGCGAAACTCACTTCATCGGCCCTGGCGGATCGCGTTGTAGTCGTTGGATTTGATGGTGGGGATAATGTCCTGCTAGGATCTCTCACAGAAATCTTTCGGTGACGAAAAGCTACCAAATGGTTGCGTATTTTGTCAGTGTCTGATATAATGCAACCCGGAGGCTGCTAATGATCACCACGGTGCAAGACACAATCGAGAGAGAAATCACGGTGCGCGCGTCGAAAGAGCGCGTCTTTAATGCGATCGTCGATCCTAACCAGATCGTCGCCTGGTTCCCGGACACGGTGCAGGGTAAAATTGAGGTGGGGGAGCGACCGGTTTTCACCTTTGGTGAGAAGGAAATCCAGTTGTACGTTCGCACGATCGATCCACACGATTACGTTGCCTACAATTGGGTTCCATGCGGCTCTGAGGCTCCGGATGGATTTCTAGGGGATGTGCTGGCTGAGCCGCATACGCTGGTTGAGTTCCGGCTTACGGAAGTTCCCGGCGGTACGTTAGTCAAGGTGAAGGAAAGCGGGTTCGCTTCGCTTCCCGCACTGACTGCCGAAAAGACCCTTGGCGATAACACGGATGGCTGGGCGTATATGATGGGGCGGCTCGAAACGCTGATGTCGCAAGAGTAATGACGATGAAGCCGATGACTGTCGCGTTCGCGAGCGACGAAGCGAGACTTGACCTTGTGTATGGACAGGGCCGCCGGGACGCTATCGCCGAGCGGGCGAGCATTTATCCTCATCGTCTCACAACCGAGAATCTGGCGGACCACCTTCCGGAACTGCAAGATGTGGAAGCGATCTTCGGAGGGTGGGGGATGCCGGTGCTTCAAGCCGAGCATCTGGACCGATTGCCACGCCTGCGGGCGGTGTTTTACGCCGCCGGCAGCGTGCAGCGGATCGCGCGTCCGCTGCTGGAGCGTGGGATTACCCTCGTCAGCGCCTGGGCGGCGAATGGCGTGCCTGTGGCCGAGTTCACCGTCGCCCAGATTGTGCTCGCGAACAAAGGCTACTTCCAGTGCATTCGCCGGTACGCTGTCTCTTCGGAAGATCCTCGGACCACCCCCTATGGAAACTTCGATCAGACGGTTGCCCTGCTCGGCGCCGGCATGATCGGCCGCAAGGTGATCGAGCTTTTGAAAGCCTATCGCCTCCATGTCATCGTCTACGATCCTTATCTTCTCGACAGTGACGCGGTCCTACTGGGCGTCGAAAAAGCGACGCTCGAAGAAGCATTCGCGCGCGCCATCGTCGTCTCTAACCATTTGCCCCAGCTGCCCGCTACCATTGGCATGCTGACTGGCGCGCACTTTGCGTCCATGCGTCCGAACGCCGTGTTCATCAATACGGGACGTGGAGGGACGGTTCGCGAGGACGAGATGACCTCCGTGCTCGCCGTTCGTCCGGATCTCGTCGCTCTCCTTGACGTCACCGACCCGGAGCCGCCGCTTTTCGATTCTCCGCTTCGAACCCAGCCGAACGTCTTCCTCTCTCCGCACCTCGCCGGCTCGCATGGCGACGAAATCCTGCGAATGGCCGATTACGCCATCGAAGAATTCGATCGATGGCGGCGCGGTGAACCTTTGCGCTATGCGGTGACGGCGGAGATGCTGGAGACGATGGCGTGAGAACATCATTTGTATTCAGGAGTTGTAACCCATGAAACAAAGACTATCCCTTCTCACCATTGGCGTCAACGATCTTGCCGCTATCCGGGCGTTCTACGAAGAGAAGTTCGAATGGACGCCGGTCGCCGCGAACAAAGATATCGTGTTCTTCCTGATGAATGGATTTCTGCTGGGGTTCTTCGGCAAGGAGGATTTGGCGAAGGATGCAAACTTGACGGATTTGACGCACGGCGCTAAACCATTTACGCTGGCTTACAACGTGGCGTCGGAATCGGAGGTGGACAATTTGGTCGCTTCTCTGGAAACGCGGGGCGTCAAGATTGTGAAGCGGCCGGAGGCGACGTTCTTCGGCGGGTACAACGCGTATGTCGCCGATGTCGAGGAGAATTTGTGGGAAATCGCCTGTAACCCGTTCGTAGAACTGGACCATGCGGGAAATGTAGTGACGCACAAGAGCATTGATGATTTGTAATCTATGCTCGCGTTTAAAGGCAAAAAGAGCCGCACTTCTTTAACGGGAAGTGCGGCTCGATTTCATTCGATTCGAGTGATTTTAGATCGCGCTGAAGGTCGCGGCAAATCCGGTGACACTGGTGCCGGCGGCCTGGCTGCCGTTCTGCGCGTCGGTCGATGTGGAAGCGTTGGGTCCGGTCGAGATCGCCGTACCACGGATCCACTTCACGTGACCGTCAGCCATCATGAAGTTAGTGGCGTCGGTGTGACGACCGGTCTTGATGGCGGAGACGGTCGGCGAGCCGTCGTAGGTGTTGGCGCCGCCGGTGCGCGCCGGGTTACCGAGAATGCCGGTCGCATAGTGGGCGCCCTGCGGGAAGTATTGCGACACGCCGTTCTTCTGAGTGCCAACGCCGTTCTGGTTCAGAGCGGCGCCGCCGCCGTCCCAGCCGCCATCACCGCCGCCGTCTGGGCCGCAGGCAACAACGGAGCGGACATCGACAACATTCGCGACGCCCAGAGGAGCTGTGATACCGTTAATCTCAAACAGCGACACCGTGTTCGCGGGCGCGTTAAGACCCGCCAGCGTGGTGACTTGTGGACCAATCCATCGATTGCGGCTGGTCAGGTTGCCGTTCAGGCCGTAAGATATTGGCGAGTCGACTTCGGGAAGGGTAGTCTGCACCATGTTCGCCTGGGGCGCGGTCGAATCATCTGGGCACTTGTAGACGCCGGTGCTCTTCACGTACGGGTAGATTTCTCCCGCCCATCCGCGTCCCAAAGCGTTTACGCCGCCTGGGAACGCCTCGTCATTATCCTGTACGTACTGCAGGATGCCGAGGCCCACTTGTCTCATATTGCTGGTGCAGCTGGTCTGGCGAGCCTTCTCACGGGCCTTCGCGAAGACAGGGAAGAGGATAGCGGCGAGAATCGCGATGATGGCGATAACCACGAGCAGTTCGATCAGAGTAAAGCCGCGGGATTTAAGTTGCTGTGACATATCGATTTCCTTACGTACATGATGGAATTACGACATCTACAGCGATGACGGGAGAATATTGCTTAAGCGTCTTTGGGAGGGACGACTACATTGAACGCCACTGACAGCGAGGAGTATACCGAGCTAATCTCAAAAGATTATCAAAAACGTTTTGTTTATATAAACTCGTGATCTTTTTGTAAACCAAACCAGCGGCCGGTATGTGCAAACTGCATATACCGGCCGCTGGTTTGGTGCAAAGCAAGCTTCGTACTTTAGATCGCGCTGAAGGTCGCGGCAAATCCAGCGGCGCTGGTGCCGGCGGCCTGGCTGCCGCTCTGGGCGTCGATCGATGTGCTGGCGTTCGGGCCAGCGGAGACTGCGGTGCTGCGGATCCACTTCGCGTGACCGTCAGCCATCAGGAAGTTCGTGGCGTCGGTGTGACGACCGGGCTTGATGGCGGAAACGGTCGGTGAACCTTCGTAGGTGGCGGCGCCGCTAGTGCGCGGCGGGTTTCCGAGAATGCCCGTCGCGTAGTGGACACCCTGTGGGAATGTTCCCGCGACGACATTCCTGGTGCCAATGCCATTCTGAGCGAGGGCGAGACCGCCGCCGTCCCAGCCGCCGTCGCCGCCGCCGTCCGGGCCGCAGGCAACAACGGAGCGGACATCGACAACACCCGCGACGCCCAGAGGAGCGGTCATACCATTAATCTCAAACAGCGCCACCGTGTTCGCGGGGGCATTCCAACTCGCTATCGAGGCGCTTTTCGGGCCAACCCATGTATTACGGCCGGTCAGATTGCCGTTCAGGCCGTAAGACGTCGGCGAGTCGACTTCGGCAAGGGGAGTCTGCACCATATTCGCCTGGGGCGCGGTCGAATCATCTGGGCACTTGTAGACGCCAGCGCTCTTAACGTAGGGATAGATTGCTCCCGCCCATCCGCGCCCCAGATTGTTTACGCCGCCTGGGAATGTTTCTTCATTGTCCTGGGCATATTGTAGGAGGCCGAGGCCAAGCTGCTTTTCATTGGACAGACAGCTGGTCTGGCGAGCTTTTTCGCGAGCCTTGGCGAAGACGGGGAACAAAATAGCTGCGAGGATCGCAATAATGGCGATAACAACGAGCAATTCAATCAAAGTGAAGCCACGAAACTTGTTTTGGTTCGACATTTAATTAGGTCCTTTGTAACGAATAGAATAATTACGCCGACTAAAGCGGTGAAATACAGTGCAAGCGTTTTCATTGTCGCTCTCCTGACTGTCACCGATGTTTGAGTATACGAATAGTCCATCAAAAAAATATCAAAATCAAATTGATGTTGTAAATTTTAAAAACCACCCGTGTACAATTCACGAAACCAGTTCGTGGGATATGTCGCTTGCCCGATGGAATTCGAGTGTATACACAATATCACAGGTCTGACGAAATGTCAAAGAAATTGAGGAGCCATTTTTAGGACCATCGGAAATCCGGCGTGTACCATAGTATTCATGACAGGGTTTCCTCTCATCTTCGGTCAACAGCGGCGTATTGTGCGGATATCCCCACGAGTTGGTCGTGGCTAAAATATTATTCCATTAAATGCGTCCAAATACCAAACACGCGTTAATTCCGCCAAAGCCGAACGAATTCGAGAGGATATGATTGGCGTTGATTTGGCGTCCCCCCATCTCAGGGATGTAGTCCAAATCGCAGTTTGGGTCGGGGTGGGTGAGGTTGAGAGTTGGGGGAGCCCAATTGTCTTGAAGAGTCAGCAGGCTGATGGCGGCTTCCCAGGCGCCTGTTGCGCCAAGGGCGTGGCCATGGAAGCTTTTGGTGCTGCTCATCGGGATCTTGTCCGCATGCGCGCCGAAGGCTTGCTTGATAGCGCTGGTTTCCGTGCTGTCGTTGAGCGGGGTGCTGGAGCCGTGGGCGTTGATGTAGTCGATCTGATCGGGGTTGAGGCCGGCGCGATCCAGCGCCAGGGTAAGGCAGCGCGCGGCCTGTTTGCCGTCGGGGCGCGGCTGGGTCATGTGAAACCCGTCGTTGGTGAAGGCGTGGGCGAGTATCTCCCCGTAGATCTTGGCGCCCCGCGCTTTGGCGCTTTCAAACTCTTCCAGGACGAGCATCGCGGCCCCTTCGGCCATGACAAAGCCGTCGCGGTCGGTATCGAACGGACGGCAGGCGTGCTCGGGGTCGTCGTTGCGCTGGCTCATGGCGCGGATGATCGCGAAGGCGCCGAAGCAGAGAGGGGATAGCGGCGCTTCCGATCCGCCTGCGAGCATGATGTCCGCGCTGCCGTCCCGGATCAGATCGACGGCGCGTCCGATGGCGATCGGCGAGGAAGCGCAGGAGTCGCCGTTCGCGGTGGCGGGGCCGGTCACGCCGATCTCGATCGCCACGTTGCAGGAGCCTGCCCCATTAAAAACGCTGAGCGCCAGCATTGGGTTGACGCCGCGCACGCCTTGTGACAAAAAGTTAGGATATTGCTCTTCGGCAAAACCGACGCCGCCAAGGGCTGTGCCGAGGCAAACGCCCACGCGCTCGCGGTCTGTGGCGTCCAGGTCCAGATGGGCGTCGGTGAGCGCCATTTTGGCGCATGCGACGGCGTACTGGGAAAACTTGTCCAAGCGCTTTAGCTTTTTGCCGTCTAAATAAGGGGCCAGATCGAAGGAGGGGACTTGGGCGGCGATGCGCGTCACGAACGGGGAGGCGTCGAAGCGCGTGATGGGCGTGACAGCGGAGCGTCCCGCGCGCAAGCCCGCGCGCAGACCCTCGACTCCGATCCCAATGGGTGTAATCGCGCCGATGCCCGTGACGACGACGCGGCGCTGCGATGTGTGTGTCAAAGAAGATTCCAGTCTACTGCGCCCTCATGAGGCGTGTTTCGTTTTCGACGAGCTGCTTGATCGTTTGGAGCGTGCGACCCGCGATGGCGTGGACGAAACCTTCGCCGACCACATCGCGGGCGAACCAGCCGTTCAGAAAGTCAAAAGGATAGGTCAGGTCGTGGCCAATGGTGACGCGAACGCCGCGTCCCCAGGGGTCATCCTCCAGCGTCCAGACGACCCACATGCCGGTCGCTATTCCGCCAATATGCTTGAATAGGATCCGTCCCTGCCTCGGTTCGCAGATCTGTACGCTGCGCCACTGGACAGGGAATTTGACCCCAGGGCGCAAAAATCCATCACGCACGGCAGCCATTTCCACCACTTTACGCAGGCCGTCTTCAGACTGCTCCAAAACATCGACACGTCGATAATGCGGCAGAATCGTGGGCCAATTTTGGGTGCTGCAAGCAAGCTCGAAGATGCGCGCTTTGGGGCCTTGAATGTACACGGTGTTTTCAGTATGCATAACGGTGGAATGGTCCTCATCAAAAAGTTCGCAGCGCAGGCCCCGCATTCGCAGCGCGGCAGGTTGTGTATGAGGTAATCGCCGCAGGGTTTGGCGCGCGGGAGTCGCAGGTGATCGAGCTAGCACGACTCGGTAACCGCGCTCCGCTAGAAACGCTTCTATTTGATCTTAATGGTTATACCCATCTCCGAGGCGCCCCACTCTTGTTTTGCACGAGCGCCATTCGGTAGTAAAGATGAGAGGAAATATGGACGTTTTGCACGCCGCTGAGGGCGATCATCTTGGCGTATTCGCGCGGTGTAAACGCGCGTCGGACGCTTGCGGGGCCGTCATGGCGGGTGAAGGGATGGGAGCGCATGAGCGCCAGGGCGGCGTCTACGCCGATCATCGAGAGCTTATCTCGCCGCAGGTCCGTTACGATGAAGCCGCGCGTTGTCAGCGCGTCCATTGCGGTTAAGAGCTGCGCCGAGGCATCGAAGCCGAGATGATGGAACGCCAGGGCGCAGATGGCGATGTCAAAGGAGCGGGGAGGAAAGGGGAGGTGAAGGGCGTCGGCCTGGACCAGGCCGACTTCGGGAGCCGCTTCCTGAGCGAGGCGAAGCATGGCGGGCATGTTGTCCACGCCGACGGCGGTGATCCGCAGTCCGCGCCGCTTTCCCCAGGCGATCAGCGCCTGGGGGATGTCGCCGCTTCCCGTCGCGATATCCAGCACGCGGATCTCCGTTCCGCGCGGCGCGCCGCGCAGCAGACGCGCGACATGGCTCACAACGGCGTGTGTCCCGCCGAACCATCGATTAGAGCGGGCGACGTCTCCCATTGAGACCGCGATCTCATCAAATGGCTGCGTAGGATCGTCGATCTCCTCGGGCTCATCGACGCGAGGGATATCAAACCAGCCCATCGAACGCCTTATCTACCGCCGTGATCGTCGCGTCGAGGTCCTCTTCCGTATGCGCCGTGCTCGCGAACGCCGCTTCGAACTGCGAAGGTGCGAAGTAGACGCCTTGCTCCAGGAGCGACCGGAACAGCTTGGCGTAGCGCGCGGCGTCCGCCGTTTTCGCTGTTGCGTAGTCCGTGACGGGAGTGTCGGTGAAGAACGTCGTCATCATCGAGCCAATACGATTGATCTGAACGGGAACGCCCACGCGGTCGGCGGCGGCCTGCGTCGCCGTGGCGAGTCGTCCGATCTTTCGTGTGAGATCATCGTACATCTCCGGGCCGCCTTCTTCCAGAATCGTCAGCTGCTCCAGTCCCGCCGCGACCGCCAGCGGGTTGCCCGAAAGCGTTCCCGCCTGATAGACCGGCCCGACCGGCGAGACGACGTCCATAATGTCCGCCCGTCCGCCGTACGCCGCCAGTGGCAAGCCTCCGCCGATGATCTTGCCCAGCGTCGTCAGGTCGGGCGTGACGCCCAGCATCTGCTGCGCGCCGCCAACCGAAAGCCGAAATCCTGAGATGACTTCATCGAACAGCAGCAGCGCGCCGTCCGCCGCTGTCAACTCACGCAGCGTCTCTAGAAATCCGGCGACCGGGGACACAACCCCCATATTGCCCGCAACGGGTTCCAGCATCACGCACGCCACTTCGCCCTTGTGCGCCGCAAATGCTTCCCGGAACGCGCCAATGTCGTTATAAGGAAGAGTGATCGTATCGCGGGTCAAATTCGCCGGCACACCCGCCGAGTCCGGCAGCCCAAATGTCGCCAGCCCCGACCCCGACTTCGCCAGAAATCCATCCGAGTGCCCGTGGTAATTTCCCTCGAACTTAATAATCAGATCGCGCTTCGTAAACCCACGCGCCACCCGCACCGCGCTCATCACCGCTTCCGTTCCCGAACTGACCAGTCGCACCTTCTCAATACTCGGAACAGCGGCGACGATTCGTTTCGCCAGCGCCACCTCCGCCGCCGTGCTCGCCCCAAACGACGTTCCGCGCGACGCGGCGTCCGCAATCGCCTCCAAAATCCTCGGCGCGGCGTGCCCGAAAATCAACGGCCCCCACGACATCACGTAGTCGATATAGCCGTTTCCGTCCACATCATAGATATGACTGCCGACGCCGCGCTCCATAAAGAGCGGATCGCCGCCGACACTTTTGAATGCACGCACGGGAGAGTTGACGCCGCCAGGAATATACTGCACCGCCTCGGCGTACAGGGCGGCGGACTTAGAATGGTTACGGGACATTGGGGTATTATACCCATAGGATAGAACACTAGCAAAATATCTAGTATTTGTTCGGAGGTTGAAATGACGATCCAATTGAATGTAACGCCCGAACTTGGCGAACGTCTTCAGCGGGAAGCAGAGATGCACGGGCAAGATACGGCAGCCTATGCGTTACAAATTATCGCCGAGCATTTCACGACGGCGACAACACAACTACAGCCTGAAGATGAATGGGAGCGCCAGCTCGTAAGCTTCAATTGGGGAGGTAATCATCTACTGGCAGAAAAGCTAACTCGTGAGTTTATCTATGAGTGATGCGGGGCGATATCTGCTCGATACCAATATCATTTTGAGGCTAGATCCAACAGATTCGCAGCATGTCTTGACTTTAACGGCATTAAGTAGACTTCGGCGTCAACAGGCTGAGCTTTGTATTACCGCACAAAATTTGATCGAACTCAGAAATGTCGCCACACGTCCTTTGAGCATCAATGGATTTGGCATGACTGCTGCTGAAGCAGATCAAAATCTTTCGAAGATTGAATCGCTTTTTGCTCGTCTTCCAGAAGTCGACGATATCTATCTTCTTTGGCGTGACATTGTTACTCGGGGAGCGATTGAAGGGAAGCAAGTACACGATGCGCGTCTTGTCGCTGTCGCACAAGCGCATCAATGTACGCATATGCTAACATACAATGTCAGCCATATTCAGAGAATTGCCATAGGAACCGGAATTGTTGTGGTTGATCCGGTTTCTATTTGAGCGACCATCAAAAATATATTGGTCTGATGGCGTGTGTAGTAAAAGTTATTCCCTCCGTCTGTATCAGGCGGAGGGAATATTCGGAAATTACTTCATGCCGCCGCCAGCCAGGAGGGTTTCGCCGGTGAGCCATCCCGAGGCGTCGGAGGCGAGGAAGACGGCGATGTTGGCGATGTCTTCGGGCTGGCCGATCCGGCCGAGCGGGGTTTGGGCGACCATCTGCTTCTCGAAGTCGCTGCCGATGATGCCGGCGCTGTGCGTGCCTTCGGTCTCCACGCCGCCGGGGTTGATGGAGTTCACACGGATCGAGCGGGGCGCGAGTTCTTTCGAAAGTACGCCGGTGATGGCGTCCACGGCGCCCTTGGTCGCCGTGTAGACGGTGGAGTTGGGCGGCGTGATTCGGCTGACAACGGAGCCGATGTTAATGATGCTCCCGCCGGCGGGGCCAAAATGCTTGGCGGCTTCCTGGGTCGCGAGGATCAGGCCGAGCACGTTCGTGTTGAAATGCCAATGGAAGTGATCCTCGGTGATGGCTTCCAGCGGAGCGAATTGATAGACGCCGGCGTTGTTCACCAGGATGTCCAGTGATCCATAAGCTGTCTTCGCCTCTGAGAAAATACGCGTAACATCTTCCTGGTTCGCGACGCTGCCCTGAACGGCAATCGCTTGGCCGCCACTGGCGACGATCTCCGCGACGACTTTGTCCGCGCCCTCTTTGCTGGAGCTGTAATTCACCACGACCGATGCGCCGGCCGCCGCCAGGCTCTTCGCAATCCCCGCGCCGATACCCTTGGATGCGCCTGTGACTACTGCTACTTTGCCCGTTAAGTTGCTCATTGTGATCTCCTTATTTAGTCTGTTTTAGTTGGTTTTATACTTATACAGTTATCTAACTGTTCATGTAACGTCGGCTGAGAGATGTTCGTTCCCGCGTTTTGAAGAAAAAAATTGGCCAATTATTTTGTGGGAATATATCGCGTTTGAGGCAGCAGTGAGAGGTCGGCGTGGTGGACTTGGGTCTCACCTAAATCTCGCAAGTGGGCTTGCAGCCGGTCAGAATCGGTAAGCAGCATTCGCCAATCGACGCCATATATTCCGATCTCGCCCGCTGGTATATTCTGAACGCCCGTCATCTCTAATCGCCGCGCCCCGGCGTCGATCTTGTTCACGGCGCCGCGCCAATTTTGGCGCTCGACGAGATGGAAGCAGCCGACGGCGATTTGCAGCACGCCCTGGTAGAGCTGACGCACGGAGCCTTTGTCCGCGAGCCAGAGCAGTTCCAATGTCTCGTGGCATTTGTAGTACTGACGGGTGTTGAACTCTTCGAGGCTGGTATAGAAAGCTGAAGGGAGATGCTCCGGCCAGTCGTCGGGCCGGAGCGGGGTGGGGCGAGGCGTATCCATGGCGTCAGGCGTTCTCGACGATTTGGACGCCGCCGGCGATTAATTTGGCGACGTTTTCCTGCGAAGAGGATTCGGAATAGACGCGGACGACGGGTTCGGTGCCGGAAGCGCGCAGCAGGAGCCAGGAGCCGTCGGCGAAGTCGAACTTGGTGCCGTCGGTGCGGTCGATGGCTTCCACTTCCCAGCCGGCGATGTTCGTAGGGTTGTCGTCCTTGAGCGTTTGGATAATCGCAGGCATCTTGGCGGGATTAGGATGCAGGTCTACGCGATTGTATTCGTGCGGGCCAAACTCCGCCATCAATTCATCGATCTGTTCTTCGAGGCGCTGCTTGCGCATCGCCATCGATTCGAGCAGGATCAGGGACATCAGGGGACCGTCGCGCTCGGGGATGTAGCCCAGGACGCCGATGCCGCCCGACTCTTCGCCGCCGATCAGCACCTGCTCCTTCAGCATCCATTCGCAGATGTTTTTGAAGCCGATGGGGACAACACGCAGCTCCAGTCCGTATTTGGCGCACAGCTTATCGATGAGCCGGGTGGTGGAGACGGTCTTGACGACGCTGCCGCGCAGGCCCTTATTCTCGTAAAGGTGGCGCAGGGCGATGGCGAAGATCCGGTGGCTGTCCACGAAATTTCCCTGAGAATCCATGGCGCCGACGCGGTCCGCATCGCCGTCGATGGCGACGCCGACATCGGCCTTTGTGGCCAGCACGGCGTCGCGGAGGGCGCCGAGGTTCTGGGGGATCGGCTCGGGATTGATCCCGCCGAAGACCGGGTTACGATCGCCTCGAATTTCCGTGATCTGCGCGCCGGTATTCTCCAGGATGCTCGGCAGATAGCCGGCGCCGCTGCCGTGCATGGCGTCAACGACGATTTTGTATCCGGCGGCGCCGATGACGCCGAGGTCCACGACTTTGCGCAGTCCATCGAAGTACGCAGGGCGCAGGTCGGTCTGATGCACTAAGTCGATTGCGCTGGCGGGGACATCCACCGAGTAAGTCCCGGCGTTCAGCAGAGCGGTCAGTTCTTCTTCGATCTGTGTGACCATGCCCGGCAGAGCCGATCCGCCGTAGCCCATTTTGATCTTCAGACCGTTGAATTGGGGCGGATTGTGCGAGGCCGTGATCATGATCGCGCCGCGCGCTTCGCCGGCGTAACAGCTGTAGGAAACGGCGGGGGAGGAGCAGGCGGCGCTGGACAGGATCGTCTGAAGGCCCGACGCGGCCGCGACTTTGGCGGCTTCCGCTGCGAAATACTCAGACTGGGAGCGGTTATCGTAGCCGATATAGATTGTGGGCGCGCCCGGGGTGTCGCCGCGCTTCAGGAAGTTCACGACTGCCTGAGCGACGAGACGGACACTGGCGCCGGTGAAGTCCTCGGCGATAATGCCGCGCCAGCCGTCCGTGCCAAACGTGATTTCGGGGCGCTTTTGCTCCGGCATAGAAACGAAATTCTCCTTGCGGTGACCGCGACGCGCAAGCGGGCCGGCGGTCGAGTGGGAAGTACAGTCGGCCATGGGATGGCGCAATGGACTTCATGCAAATTGAATGCCATTTCGCCAAGGGCCTCAATTATTCTGAGTGATCATCCGAAAATAGAAGGTACGGCTTCGAGTGGAAACTTATTAGAACGCCTTGTCGCCTTGCTCCGGTTTTGGTTTGGGGGCAAGCGTCTTATGTTTTCCGCCTGCATCTCTCTCGGTAAGTCCGATGCTGATTGTGAAGAGCGCGATGACCATCACTACCACCACGCTGATGATAATCGCGGCGCGGATCTGATGGGGCTGCATTCCCTGAGGGGTAATTTCCGTGACGGGTTCACTCGGAGGGGCGCCCGCCCCCGCGCTATTAAATTTGATTCCTCCACCGAGGAATGTGTCGTCGTTTTTGTCTGCCATGATGCTTTTCCAATTGGCGGAACGGTCGGTGAAATCCTGCCGAGAAATCATGAAACATTTTCGAAACTGCGCTGTCTAGCCAATTAAGTACTACCGCGCCAGCGAAAGGCCTTGCGACGAGATGAATTTTTCCGCCTGGTTTTCTCGAGTGACCCATCGGAAGCCTGTCGATCCCAGCGACGGATGCAGCAGCATCCAGCCGCTGCTCTCGCTGTACTCCGACAAAATGACCGCCCCTGCGGAATCCGACCGCGTGGAGGCGCACCTGTCTGAGTGCGAGGATTGCCGCCGCGCTCTGTCATGGATGCAGGCGACGAACGCCGTGCTCGCGCACCGCGAACCCGTTCTGCCGCCCCCCGACATGAGCCGCCGCATCCGCAGCGCGATCGCCGACCTGGAAACAGGGAAGAGCGCTCGCCCTGTCCGCGCGCCGCTTTTCTATCGCCCCGCCTTCGCCGCCGCATTCGCGATTTTGATCGGCGCGGTGGTTGTGGCCCAAATTACATTGCATCGCCCGACCTCAGGACCCGGGAAAGTGCAGGTTGCGTCTCAGCCGCCTTCGACCAAACCGACCGTCACAACGCCGGTTCCCGTTACGCCGAATATCATCACTCCTGTGACGCCTACGCCTCGCCCTTCGAATACGCAAGTTGCGAAGCGGCTGTCCACGGAAGACTCTCAGAGCCGTTCCGTTGCCGCCAATTCGCGCCCTTCGATCGATAATTCGGATGAAGCCGAAAATCGAGCCAAGGATGATGTTCTGAAGCGGCTGAAACCGCTCCAGGAAATTCATTCCTCGGATGACGCACATGTGAAGACGCCGCTGCGGCCGATTCCCGATATTCATGTCGCGAGCGTCCCGCACGGGCCCACGCATCCCGCCGCGCCTGCGATCAAGCATCCGGGCAATACGCAGGTCGCCAAGCATGACGTTCCGACGCATGAGACAACCGAGCCGCCGATTAGCGTTGTCCCAGAAGCGCCGCAGCCGGAAACGCCGTCGGCTCCTGATCCCATGAGATTGGCCACGACGGAAACGCATCCTGTGGATGCATTGAGTGGCGTGCGAGTCAAAGTTAACCTGTTAAAGTCCGCCAGTTTCTCGCTGCCGTCGTCTGAGCGTACAGTGGTCGGAGATCGTTCCTATCGCGGCTCTGTGGATCTTGTGTACTTGCCCGACAAGATCAAGGGCAGTGACGGCGTCGAGCACTAGAGATCGAAAAATCTTCAAGCGCGGTTCTCATCCTCGGGAACCGACCACATCACAATCCTTGTTCTATGGAATATAATTGAGCCTGCGCCAATCATGGCGCAGGCTGGTTTCTGAGACAGAAAGCGATCCGCATGACCATTCGCCTCTGCCGCCGCGCGCGATTTTCGGCGGGAGATACGGGGAGTCTGACCGGCCGGGCCGGAGGTCACGATTATTCGTGCGAGCTCGCTGTGGCCGGCGAGATCGATCCCGATTCCGGAATGGTCGTCAATATTCGCGATATTGACGCCGTAATGAAGTCGGAGATTGTGGCGCTGCTGGACGGCAAGATCCTCGACCGCGACGTTTCCGCCCTCCAGTCCACGCCCGCCACTCCCGAAAACCTGGCGCGCTTTCTCTGGGAGCGGTGCATCGGCAAAATGCCGCCGCAAGGGCGTCTTGTGCGCCTGACACTTTGGGAATCGGACGTGCATTGGGCGACGCTATCGTCTGCAAGTATGGAAAGGGACGAGCCATTGCTGACCGTGACGCGAATGTATGATTTTTCGGCCTCGCATCGCCTGCATTCCCAGAGCCTCTCCAATGAAGAGAACGCTGAGATCTTCGGTAAGTGCAACTGGGAAAACGGGCACGGCCATAATTACGAGATCGAGATCACGCTCTCCGGCGCGCCCGACGCCCGCACCGGCGAGATCGCGCCGATGGCGCTGCTCGATCAGATTGTCGAAGAAGAGGTGCTGCGGCCATTCGACCACAAGCATCTCAATTACGACGTTCCCGAGTTCTCCGGCCTCAATCCGACCTCGGAAAATGTCACTAAAGTGATTTGGGAGAAATTGGCGAACCGCCTCGCGAACGCGCCGCTCGGTCCGGCCAAGCTGTACCGTGTGCTCGTCCGCGAAACGCCGCGCAACGTATTTGAATATTACGGCGAAGAGCCTTAGAAGAAGAGAAGTCATGTCATTTTTGTCTGTGCACGATGAGGAGAACATCGAGGAAGTGGAAATCCGACCAGCCCGAGATCAGCGCACCAGCGACGCTCCCAAAAAAAACGTCAGCCAGGAAGAACTGGAAGACAAGTACCGTGACATCCTGAGCTTCGTCGGCGAAGACCCGGATCGCGAAGGCCTCTTGCGCACGCCGCACCGCGTCGCCGAAGCGCTGAAGTTTTTGACGAGCGGCTACAAGCAAGACGTCGAGACGCTTCTGAACGGCGCGATCTTCCATGAAGATTACGACGACATGGTGGTTGTCAAGGACATCGAGTTCTACTCGATGTGCGAACACCACATGCTGCCGTTCTACGGAAAGGTCCATGTCGCGTACATCCCCGATGGTAAGATTGTGGGCCTGAGCAAAATCCCGCGTCTCGTCGATATGTTCTCGCGTCGCCTGCAAGTTCAGGAGCGCCTGACCACCGAGATCGCCGAAGCCATCGAAACCGCGCTCAGCCCCCGAGGCGTCGCCGTTGTGATCGAAGGCGCGCACATGTGCATGCTCATGCGTGGCGTCCAAAAGCAAGCCTCCACCATGGTTACCTCCCATGTCATGGGACTGTTCCGCGACGACCGAGCCACCCGCCAGGAGTTCATGGCGCTGGTAAAGGGCAATAGCCGAGCATAAGTCGTTGAAAAGCGCCTGCGGATATCCGCAGGCGCTTTTATTTCGCAAAAAAAAGCAACCAAAGTGTTGCGTTTTCTGTCTTGATGTGCTAATATGCAATTACTAAGTTGCGTATTAGCGAAAGGCGAAGAGAACCCAATGTCAAACGACCGTATTGAGAAGCAGATTGAGTTGAAGGCTCCCGTTTCGCGTGTCTGGCGCGCGCTGACGGATCATCGTGAGTTCGGCGAGTGGTTTCGTGTGAAAATCGACGGCCCATTTGTCTCAGGTCAGACGTCGACCGGGCATATGACTTATCCAGGATATGAGCACGTCCAGTGGAATTCCGTCATCAAGGAAATACAGCCCGAGCGCTATTTCTCTTTCAATTGGCATCCCGCAGCCATCGATCCCGCCATCGATTACTCGACGGAGACACCCACGCTCGTCGAATTTACTTTAGAGGAAACCAAAATCGGCACGCTGCTGCGCGTGGTCGAGTCCGGTTTCGAGAATATTCCCAGCGACCGACGTCTGGAAGCATTCCGTATGGACGAGGGAGGCTGGGAATCGCAGTTAGAGAACATCGAGAACTATGTTACAAACACACCCTAGCGGCGGCGCCGATCAATCTCAACGCGCCGCCATCTTCGCCGCCTTGGGCGACGAAACGCGGCTTTCACTGGTCGCGAAGCTCTGCGGTGGTCAGCCGTATTCTATCTCGCGGCTGACGGAAGGCTCCCACATCACGCGGCAGGCCGTGACCAAGCACCTTCGTGTTTTGGAAGAAGTGGGGCTCGTGCGAAGCATGCGCGCCGGCCGAGAGAGCCTGTTCGAGTTCAACCCGGAGCCGATGGAAGAGGTCAAAGAGTATCTTGACCTGGTTTCCAAGCAATGGGATAACGCGCTGTCCCGATTGAAGGCGTTTTTGGAAGACTGATCATTCACGCACAATAACCCCAAGAGGAAATGAGACACCATGGAAACAATCACATCGCCCGCAATGGAATCGATCGACCGTACGAAGAGCGCCCTGTCGAGTTCCCAGCACCTGCTGCTCAGCACGTTCTCCTGTGTTCCTGATGAAAAGCTGAACTGGTCGCCAGCGCCCACCGCCCGCACGCCCTTGCAGATCGCCGTGCACTGCGCCGCCGCCAACTTTGCCTTCGCCACTCTGTTAGAGGGTGATCCCTGGCCCCTCTCGATGGACTCGGCGCAGGCCATCGAACAAATGCGCGTCGTTCCTCCTGGGATCGATACCCGTGAAGCCGTTGTGAACTACCTCGAAGACAGCACCGCCGCCGTAGTCGCGGCTCTGAATAAGGCGATGCCTGAGACGCTGGATACGATGGTTGTGACGGCGTTTGCGGAACTGCCCTACAGCTTCTGGATGACTGTCCCCGCCGATCATATGGCCGGCCACGCGCGGCAGATCGACTACCTCGAAACCACCTGGGGCGACCTCGCAGACCATCGGTAAGATAAATTCGCGTTGTAAACAAGCCAAAGGCGTCTGCGAAATCCGCAGACGCCTTTGGCTTGACTTGCGCTGGATATTCCCCGCGGCCCATCTGTGTCATACTTGGCGGCCTGGATTAGGTAAAATGTCCATTGGAGCGAAGTTCTTCAGTCTCCTCTCGCAGGTTTTCCGGAAAGTAAGTAATGGACTCAGAAACAACAGCCGCTCTCAAATTTCTCCAAGTATATTCGCACGCACGCGCCGAGATGCGCGGCTTGTTAGGCTGGCTGCTCAAACGTTCCAGCGTCAAGGAAGCACGCGTCTATGATACGCCCCCACGCAGTTTCGACCGCAAAATGCGGGACAGCGCCGCCCCGGCGCCGATCATCACCTTCAGTTCATCCGTCGCCGCAGCCTTTCTCGATGGTTCCGACGCCGAATGGCGGTTCGAAGTCTCCTGTGACAGTTCAGGCTGGAAGGTCGAACACTCCGTCTCACAGCGTGGTCCTGATGAAGAACTGATGAGTGTTATTGTCGATTTCGGCGAATGGGCGTCGGAGTCGCTCGATGAACTGGCGGCGTATCTCGCCAAAGTTGTGGAAGACCTGCGTGAAAGTGTGGAAACGCCGGGCGTGCTGCCGGTTCTGGCGCTGATTTAGACGCGTCCGGCAAATAATGCATTGGATTTGTAAATACGTATGCTAAAAGATATTTCCAACGGTAAATCTCACGATGACTTTTTGGTGCGGGAAGCCATGGCTAATGATGTCACGACTTCCTCCACCAAAATCGCACTGAAATATTTAGAGCTCTACACGCGGGGCGAGTGCGTGGGGCATTTCGATGTCTTCACAGTTAGCGCATGGAAGTATTGCTTTGACGCCGCAATCGAGATCTGTGAAGCCACTGCAAGCGATTCTCGTTACTGTCTAGCGACAAGATGTGAAGCAAAATATACGGTGCTGGTTCAAAAATCCCACCCCGATACCTACACCGAGGCGGATATATCAGTCACGAATGAATTAATCTCATCCGTGGCGAAAGATTATATGTCCATGCTCAAGCAGATTTGGCTGATCACGGTCTGTACAGACGACGAGAATTTGTGGACTAAGGTGGGAAAATCTTCGATCGAAGCGATGGAAAGAATTCACGACACGCTGCGCTTGATGACAGAATACTCCGTGGCGGATGATGAGGCGCGGGACCGTTTGATAGAGGAATTGGAATCGGAGTTGCGCCTTCGAATTGGGGGGCCGTATGTACCGGACCCCAACAACGTTATTCCAGGCTGGCCGACGCTAGCGCCACCTGAATAACAAAATGCTATCGCCTTCAAATTTGTTTTTGCACTATAATTTGGTCCATATGCGTGTATACATTATGCATAAATCAGGATGATTTTGTGGAGAAAATTAAGCGAGAAATCTAAAAAACGAAATGGGCGGAGACTATCATCAGTCTCCGCCCGTTTTGTCTCACGATGGATATCGGCTTACTTGATGTCCGTGCTGGCGGTTAACTTCGGAAGAGTAACGCCTAGCTTGGTAAGGGCGTCTTCAAGCTGGTGGCTGTCGTCGTAGCCGGCGATGGCGGCGGCGATTTTTCCGTCTTTATCGATCACATACTGTGTCGGGATGCCTGTCACTCCGTAGTCGATAGAGGCGAAGCTTGAGTCGTTATTCGGAGCGGGGTCGAAGTAAGTGGGAAATTGAAAGCTGGACGCCTTCTCGGCATTCCATTTCGCGTACGCGTCTTTCTTATCCCATACGCAGACTGCGAGAACTTGCACGCCTTGATTTTTTGTTGCAGCGTAAACTTTGTTCAGATGCGGCATGGACGCCTGGCAGGGGACGCACCAGGTTGCCCACAAATCGAGGATGACGATCTTGCCTTTGAAATCAGACAAATGGGTTGTTTTGCCGGCGGAGGTGAAAACCGTGAAGTCAGGGGCGGCAGAGCCAGCACTCAGAAGCTGGGGCTTTGTGTATGCTTTGGCGTTTGTAGGCGGGTTCCAGGCCAGCTGATCGGGCGCAATCGGTTTGTTGAAGACCCAATTCGAGAAGGTAATGCGTCCGACTTCCTGGATTCTGCCATTCCGCGTCGTCATAAAAACATCTTTATAAGGAAGCTGTGTCCGCTGATTGATCCACATTTGCTCGGTGAAGGTATAGGGTTCACCTCGCGACGTTTTACTCGGCCGCTGATCCGATATGACCTTGTAGGCCTGATCGTCAATCATCTCGGTAGAGATCGTACGGGTCGCGCCTTCCTCCGGCGCACTGTTCTCGCTGAGGTACATGTCCACCATCGACATACCGCGCATCCGAGAGCGCGATTTGCCGTCGGCGGGCAGATTGGCCACGGTAAAAGTATTATTATCGCCGTTATATTCGCGCTCAACCATACCGTCGCTGACATACTGATGCGGTTTTAAGATTCCTGTTTTATCCTGACCCTGCGTGACCAGAATCTTGATGTTGTTCGGGCGAGCGATCTTGACGTCGAACTCAAGGCTAGGCGTTGATCTGCCGCCTCGCTGCGAACCTTTCGTATAGACTTCGTGTACTTGAATAGTCTTTGCCATGGCAAACGGGGAGACCGAATGCTCGCCGCGAAGCTTGAACACCGTGAACGCAGCTCCCGCCACACAGAGAGCGAGAGCGGCGGCGACAGCAGTTTGTTTGGGCGTCATCTCTGAAATTTCCTCACCCGGATCTCTGAAAGTGTGTTGAACATGATTTTCTCACTATCATTATATCGTCTTCGGCCCTTGAAAGCAAAGCGGCCGAGGACTGACTTCAGTCTTCGGCCGCCAAGTTTTCTTTGTATTACCGAGACAAGGATCGGGTGACCAAAGAACTACTTCGTTTCCGCACTCGCAGTCGTCGCCGGAAGGTTGAGGCCGAGCTTCTTCAGCTGCTCTTCGAGCCGGTGATCGCCGTCGCCGTAGCCGACGTTGCTGGCGGCGATTTTGCCGTCTTTGTCGATGACGTATTGTGTCGGGATGCCGGTCACGCCGTATTTGGTTGTCGCGAAACTTGCATCGTTGCTGGCGTTTTCGAAGTAGGTTGGGAAGCTGAAGGTGGGCGCCTTTTCGGTCAGCCACTTGTCGTAGGCCTCTTTTTTATCCCACACGCAAACCGCGAGGACTTGTACGTCTTGATCTTTGGTGGCTTTGTAGACGCTGTCCAGATGGGGCATACTTGCCTGGCAGGGGCCGCACCACGTTGCCCACAGATCCAGCACGACGATCTTGCCTTTGAAGTCGGAGAGGTGAACGGTTTTGCCGTCCGCTGTCTGAACCGCGAAGTCGGGAGCGACGGCGCCGGCGGCGAGAAGCTTCGGTTCGGAGCCGAGCGTGACGCCCGCCGGCGGGTTCCAGGCGACCTGGGCCGCTGGAATGGGTTTGTTCAGTACCCAGTTTGAGAAGGTCATGCGGCCCGTTTCGCGGGTTTTGCCATCTGTCTCCATCATGAAGCTGTTTCTGATGGGAAGCTTCGTCGCCTTGCTGATCCAAAGCTGGCTGGTCACCACGTAAAATTTGCCGGGGCCGCTTTGGCGCGGAGGCTGCTTGTCCGAAATGACCGTAAAGGCTTGACCGTTGACGGTTTCGGTGGTGATGGCGCGTGTCGAGCCCGCTTCCGGCTGCCCCTTCGCGGTCAAGTACTTGTCGAGCATGGACATGCCGCGAAGCTGCGAATGTGAGCTGCCGGCCGTCTTGGGATCGACGATCGTAAAGGTGTTTTTGGAGGAATTGTACTCACGCTCGACCTTGCCGTCGTCAATATACTGGTTAGGCTTGCCCGTTTTATCCTGGTTCACCGACATCAGGACCTTGACTTTGCCGGGACGGATGACCTTGACGTCAAA
The DNA here is from genome assembly GCF_039929585.1 of Capsulimonas sp. Classification (NCBI taxonomy): domain Bacteria; kingdom Bacillati; phylum Armatimonadota; class Armatimonadia; order Capsulimonadales; family Capsulimonadaceae; genus Capsulimonas; species Capsulimonas sp. Next base: position 9,213 of record NZ_JBDSQY010000192.1, on the reverse strand, counting down.
CGTGTAAACGGGAACGAGACTGCTTGGTCCCGCAACTTGCGAGTATACTTCGTGTACCTGAATCGTTTTTGCCGAAAAGAGTGGCGAGGACGGTGCGTCGGCGGCGAGAAGCGGCGAAGCGGTGAAGGCTGACGCGGCCGCGCTGAGCGTCAGCGCGACGGCGGCAGTGGTATTTTTGAACGTCATAACGATAATTTCCTCAATCCGAAGTATGCGTGGGCGATGCGCCTGGCGATTGAAATCGCGGCTAGAAGAGCACGATGTCCACCTCCGTGGACCCCAGAAACCTGGCGATTACGCTTCTTTTCTGGAGTGCCCGGAGGGGCACATCGTGCCTTTCTAGGCGCGAATTCATTCGCCGGCTAAGGACTGGCTAAATGCCCAGCTCGGCTTTGACTTCCCCGAACTTTGCGATCGCGAATTCCAAATCTTCGCGTGAGTGAGCGGCCGACACTTGGGTGCGGATGCGCGCCTTGCCCTGCGGGACGACGGGGTAGGAGAATCCGACGACGTAGACGCCCTTCTTGAGCATCGCTTCGGAGACGCGGCCGGCGAGGGCGGCGTCGCCGAGCATGATCGGGACGATCGGGTGCTCGCCGGGAACGACTGTGTAACCGAGATCCGTGATGCCCTTGCGGAAGAATTTCGTGTTTTCTTCGAGTTTATCGCGGCGCTCGGTGGAGTTCGTCAGCATTTCCAGAACCGCGAGGGACGCTACGGTGATGGTCGGCGCCAGCGTGTTGGAGAAAAGATACGGGCGCGAACGCTGGCGCAGCAGCTCGACGATCTCTCGCCGGCCGCTCGTGTAACCGCCGCTGGCGCCGCCGAGGGCTTTGCCAAGAGTGCCGGTGATGATGTCGATCTTATCCATCACGTGGTGGTGCTCGGGGGTGCCCCGGCCGGTTTTGCCCATGAAGCCGACAGCGTGCGAGTCGTCCACCATCACGAGCGCGTCGTACTTCTCAGCCAGCTCGCAGATCGCGGGAAGGTCGGCGATGATGCCGTCCATGGAAAAGACGCCGTCGGTGGCGATCAGGCGCGTGCGCGCTCCGGCCGCTTCCTTCAGCTTGGCTTCCAGGTCCTCCATGTTGTTGTTGCGATACCGGAACCGCTGCGCTTTGCAGAGCCGAACGCCGTCGATGATGGAGGCGTGGTTCAGCTCATCCGAGATCACGGCGTCCTCAGCGCCCAGCAGGGTCTCAAAGAGGCCGCCGTTGGCGTCGAAGCACGACGAGTAAAGGATCGTGTCTTCCATGCCGAGGAACTTGCTGATCTCGGCTTCGAGCTGCTTGTGAATCTGCTGCGTACCGCAGATAAATCGCACGGACGCCAAGCCGTAGCCCCAGCGGTCCAGCGAACCGCGCGCGGCGGCCAGAACCTCGGGATGCTCGGCCAGACCGAGATAGTTGTTCGCGCACATGTTCAGCACGGGCGCTTCCGCGCCGACCTGCACGTGGGCGTCCTGCGGCGTGCTCAGCACCCGCTCGTTTTTGTAGAGGCCCGCCTCACGGATCGCGTCCAGCTCGCGCGTAATCCGGTCTTTCACCGCTCCGTACATTGCTCTTCCTTTCCGGTCAGGCATCGCGCCAGTTCAGAATGACCTTGCCCGATTGGCCCGAATCCATCGCTTCAAATCCCTTTTCGAACTCCGTATAGTGAAATCGATGGGTAATCACAGGGGAGATGTCCAGGCCGTTTTGGAGCATCACAGTCATCATGTACCAGGTCTCGTACATTTCGCGTCCATAGATGCCCTTGATCGTCAGCATGTTGAAGACGACCTTGTTCCAATCGACATCGATCGATCCTGAGGGAATGCCGAGCATGGCGATCTTGCCGCCGTGGCACATATTCCCAATCATGTCCTGCATCGCCGCCGGGTTACCCGACATCTCCAGGCCGACATCGAAGCCTTCGGTCATGCCGAGCTGCTTTTGGACATCCGCCAGATTTTGCTCCCGAACATTCACCGCCAGCGTCGCGCCCATCTTGCGGGCGAGATCGAGCCGGTACTCGTTGACATCGGTGACCACGACGAAACGCGCGCCGGCATGTTTGCAGACGGCGGCGGCCATCACGCCGATGGGACCCGCGCCGGTAATCAGTACGTCTTCGCCGAGAATGGGGAACGAAAGCGCCGTGTGGACGGCGTTGCCGAAGGGATCGAAGATCGACGCCTGATCCAGATCCACGCCTTCACGGTGGTGCCAGACATTTGTCATCGGCAGGGAAATATACTCCGCGAAGGCGCCCTGGCGATTGACGCCGATGCCCTGCGTATCCTTGCAGAGATGCCGCCGGCCCGCCAGACAGTTACGGCAGCGTCCGCAGACGACGTGCCCTTCGCCGCTGACAATTTCGCCCGGGAAAAAGTCGTTGACATTGGAGCCGACTTCGACGATCTCGCCGACGAACTCATGGCCGGTCACCAGAGGAACGGGGATCGTCTTGCGCGCCCAGGCGTCCCAATGATAGATATGCAGGTCCGTGCCGCAGATGCCCGTGCGATCGACTTTGATCAGCACGTCGTTGATGCCGACCTTCGGCATCGGCACATCCTCCAGCCACAACCCCCGCTCCGCTTTACTCTTGACCAACGCTTTCATAAGACGCCTCACATGATTTATTAGGCAAACGAAAAAACTCGCGCGGACATATTGCCCGCGCGAGAATACAATACCGTGTCTCACTCAATAGATGGTCAAAAAAGTGTGAGGCTTCGATTTTGGGGTGATGCGCCACGGACGCTTGCGCTCTACCCGCGCGAATTGTAAAAACTGGGGCGCCCGCGCAGATGCAGCGCGAGATGCGCCACAAGCTCGATGCCGATGAAGAACAGCCCGCCGCGCCACCAGGCAGGCCAACGCCGCAGCTGAAACCCTGGCAGCGCTGATGCGGTCAGCTTCACGGCCAGAAACAGAACGACGCCCGCGATGAACCACACCACAACACGGACGCTGGCCTGCACGACACGCGCGACGCGAAGGCGTGGGCGCAAATAGTTGAGAAACCAGAGTTCCACCCAGTGGCCGCCGAACGACGGCCAGAGCATCAAAAGAGTCGCTTTTGGCCAGTAGGCCAAGCTGCCCATGCGCAGGGCCAGCAGCGCGCCGACGATCAGCGCGATCGCAACTGTTCGCGTCAGTGTGACGCGAAGTGGTTCCTGATGAGGCCGCCATGGGAGGTCTTCGTGTTGCATTATGAGCCGGTCCGGGTTTGAAAGAGACATCGCATTTGGTCTGTGCGCGCGGCCGAGAAAGGAGTGAGGCCCTTGCTTCCCATGGAAAGCGGATCGGCTCCTTTTGCCAGTAAGAGGGCTGCAACGGTAGTCTTTCCGCAATTGACGGCGCGCCGAAGGGGCGTATCGCCATAACTATCACGCGCTTCGATGTTAGCGCCACACTCTACCAAGGCCTCGGCAGCCTCGACGTTACCGCGCCGGGCCGCCATGTGCAGCGCCGTGCAGCGCTTAGTCCCATCACAGGCGTCCACATTTGCGCCGCCGTGAATTAATGCTCTGACAATGTCGGCGCTGCCGGCGCATTCGTTTCCCGCACGGTAAAGCGGGGTGTGACCGCCTTCGTCTTGGATGTTGGCGTCGACTCCCAGCTTCAGGAGTTCCGCCACCAGCGCCAGATTCCCGGCGGCGGACGCTGCGTGCAGCAGGGTGAGGCCGCTGTAGCGTTCGTGCGCCAGATCGGGATTATCGCGCAAAATTCGCTGTGCGTACTCCGCCATGACGTTATGGCCGCTGCCGATCAAAACACCAACGAATTGGGCAAACACCGAGCGGTTCTGCTGGAATCGTGACTGCAGCAGCGGACTTTCGATCAGAGCAGTCACCCGGTTCAATTCGCCCTCGCGGACAGCCGACACCATTTCGTCTAACTCGCGCTGCTGTTGCCATCGACATCGGATCTGCGTGTGTACATCCGAGGTTTCCAATCGATGTATTGTCGCGGACGCAGACGGGCCGGTATTGACAACATATGCCGATGCTTCTTCGAAGAGTTCCGCCAAGGCGCTTCGCATGGGTTGGCTGATCTCTACATCGTGAAGCGTCTCAGTCATCAGTTCTAACCACGCGTTCCGCTCATTTTGTCCGATCTGAAACCGGAGATGCGATTCCCGCAGGCTCAGCCACCACCGGCGCTGCGCGTCCTCGGATGGGCCATCCAGAAACTGAACCAGGAACGCCGCTATCTCCTCAATGGCGCACTTGTGGGTCTTTCCCGGAAACATTGGACTTAACGTCGGATCGTTGTCCACACGAGCATAGAATGCGGCGGAAAGCTCGCGGCATTTCGCCGAACCGCCGATTGCGTCGAAGAGGTCAATTGCAGTCAAAGTGTCAAGTTTTGACGCTTGCATAGGTTGCTTGGCCATGCCTCTATTCTCCCAGACCATCGCACTTTCCAAAGTCGATAGTATTTTATCCCATAACTTCAGAAATTATGGGGTTTTGGGCGCGATCGGGTTTACGGCTTCGGACTGAATGAGCGAGGCGTATTGGGTTTTGAGGGATTCGTTGGGGCCGGTTGTGAGCGTGTGCGCGAGGACGACGGTTTTGGCGAGGCGGACGATGCGGATCCAGCGGGCGGTGAGCACGTCTTCTTCTTCGAGGGCGTCCTCGTCGGGCGTTTCTTCGCCGCGCTGCTTGGAGGTTCGATAAGCGGTCATGAGGCGCAGTTCGCCGCGCAGTTCGAGCTGCTTGGAAAGTCCTTCCAGTGCGGCCGCCTGGGCGGGTGTGGACCATTTCAGGAGGTCGGAGTAGGGGGTGCGGAAAATGGTCGGTTCTGGGGTTTTGACGTAACGACGCACGAAAACATCGGAGGTGGCGACGGGCGTGTCGATCGAGATATCGTGGATCAGGGAGTAGGCGAAGGCTTCGTTCATGCCGACGCGCCCATCGTGATCGTAGTCGGCGCCAGTCACGGGCTTGCCAAGGCGGTCTCGACCGCTGAGCGCGCCGAAGAAGTAGGAGGTAAAGTCGTGGTAATTGGCTTCGTTGACTTCGGGGGTGCAGCCTGCGGCGGGACGCACGGAGATGCTGGCGAAGAAGCCGCAAAAGTTGGGGCGCAGGGCCGGGCCCTTGGCGCTGGCGGCGCGGAACACGGTGTCGGCGAACGCGCCGGAGAAGCACTGCGCCATCACAAGCACGGTGGGCGTGGAGGTGGGAGCGGCGTCGAGCGCGTCCGACAGCGTGTCCACGGTGAGCAGATCGTTTCCCCACATATCGTAGGCGTTGTTGGCGAAACTGCCGTCGTCATCGGGGCTGCCATGGCCGGTGAAGTAAAGCAGCAAGGGACCTTTGGGATCGGCCGCCAGTCCTTCAAAGGTTTTCTGAAAGGTCGCGTATCGCGCGGGACCATCGATGTTCTTGAGGAGGGTGGGGCGAAACCGCTCTCGTCCACGCGTGTCTTCGTACTGGACGTTCGCCGCCGTGAGGCTTCCGTTTGTAAAGAGAATACGGCGTTTCGTGCCGGCCGGCAGCAGGCGCTGGACGTACCGGACGTTGCTTTCGATCGCGACTTGATTGTAATCTTTGTCCGGACCGCCGCCGACGATCAGGCAGCGCAGCGGAGGCGCCGCCGTCTGCGCCATGGCGGTGTCGGCGTACAGGCATGCGCCCAGAGCCATTGCGAGGGCGACGCCCAAAGAAAAGCGCGTTTTGAAAGCCATGGGATTCTCTAATGTTTGTTGATCAGGAAAAACTGGATGTAATAGTACGCCAGGGGCGCGGAAAAGAGCAGGCTGTCGATGCGGTCCAGAACGCCTCCGTGACCGGGAATCCAGTGCCCGAAGTCCTTCATCTTCAATTCGCGCTTGAGCAGCGATTCGCAGAGGTCGCCGATCTGGCCGGCGAATCCGCAGAGAACGCCGAGGATGACGGCGTGTCCCATCGGCAGATGCAGCCACAAACTGAGCGCCACGCCGCCGAGGCCCGAGGCGACTAAACCGCCGATACTGCCCTCCACCGTTTTGGCGGGGCTGATTTCGGGCGCCAATTTGTTGCGGCCCAGCGCTTTGCCCGCGAAGAGGGCGCCGGCGTCCGAGAGCCAGGTCGTCGCCGTCACGAAAACCACCAGCCACTCGGCGGGCGTGGTTCCGTGGATCGGAGGCGTGAGAATATTGGCGTTCGTTCCGCGCAGCAGCGTCAAGTAAGAAAATAGCCACCCGACATAGACCGCGCCGAGCAGCGTGGCGCCGACGCTGCTGATGGGGCTGGGCTGTCGTTTTACCATCTCCGTAGTCAGGTTCGCCATCACCATCAGCATCAGAACGGCAGGCAGATAGGAGGCGAAGGCCGCGCCGCCGTGTGTCCAGGCGGCGTATTGAAAGACGATGCAGGCGAGGAAGCCGAGAAATTTGTTGGGATCGGCCCCTTGCTTACGAACCGCTCGGTAGAACTCATCCACGCCGAGGACGGCGAAGACGGCGACGCCTGCGGCGAACGGCAGGCCGTCGCCCAGGAAGATCATGATGCTGTACAGCAGGGCGCCGACGATGCCGGTCGCGACCCGTACAAGCATAGGACGGGATGGTTTGGCGGCTGCGTGTGTCATAGCGCCGTTCTTCGTGTCACTTTCTGGTGGTAGCGTATTGATAGTCTTCAACGGCGTCAATATCGAATGCGAGATCAGGCGCGCACTTCTCCAAAACGGCGGCGTGGCACTTCAAAATCGTCTCGGCGCGCTGGACGACTGCTGTGAGACTTAGCCTTCGAGCCAAAAACTGCCAGGTCAACTGTGGGCCGAGCAGCTGCGCGGAGCGCCACTGGCTCTTGCGCGACTCAAAGGCCGTTTGAAGGAGGTCGCTGTTGTCGATCAGTATATTCGGCCGCACTGCGAACAGGCCGGCGACAGTGATCGGCGCCATACCCCGCAGTGAGACAAATGTGGACGGCGGCGCGTCGGGATAGGCCGCATTAAACTCGTTTGCATCCACCAATCCGAGCGCGATATCCGCGTCTTCGGGAATACGCGCGGCGAACGCCGCAATGCTCGCGGATTGGATCAAAGGCAAATCCGATGTGCAGACGAGCGCCCTCGGCGTTTGGACTAGCGAGAGACCCGCAATAATGTTTTTCGGTCCCGAATCTGTGGCGTCGACCCAGCGATCGACGCCCTGAATGGTTCTTTGCAGAGCCGGATCGGCGACGGCGATGATCTGGCGAACGGCTCCGCTCGCGCGCAGGGCGTCCACGACAACCTGCACCACCGGTGTTTTGCTCGTCCCAATCGGCGCCAGCGCCCGGTGAGGAGATCCGATGGCGGCTTCGTAAGCCGCATCGATCGTTCCGCCAGCGGGGATCACTGCGTCCATCAGACTTTCCGGGGCGCTATCCAACGGGCGGCGTCTCGGCCGGAACTTTGATCGGCAGGGCGCCGCGCATCAGCGTGATGCGCGCGGGCGTGGTTCCCAGCACTTCGCCATCGATCAGCAGCGGCTGCGGCGGATCGGCGTCCAGCGTGATTTCCGAGGCGCGCAGCATCGTGACGGCGGGATGGAGTACATGCTTCCCGTCAAAAACTTTGGTCAATTGGTTCAGCAGCGTTAGCTTCGGCACGGCTCCCACCAGACAGAGATCGAATTGACCGTCGTCGACTTTTGCGCCCGGAGCGATCTTCATGCCGCCGCCGGTAGTTTCGGCGTTCGCCACGGAGACGAACATGGCGCGTGTTTGTCGCTTCTCGCCATCCGTCGTTAGCGTGAGTTCAAACGGCGTGAATCCCATCAATGTTTTGATTGCGCCGACGACATAGGCGGGCGCGCCGCTGATCCATCGCACGCCTTCATTGACGGTCTGTGCGGTGCGTGCGTCAAACCCCGTGCCTGCAATCACCAAAAAGTGGCGTGGCCCTGTAAATCCCGCTCCTTCGATGACTCCGACATCAATATGCAGAATGTTTCCATGCGTAACAGCGCGGCAGGCGACTTCCAAGTTCCCGTGCAGTTTCAGAGCCCTGGCCAGATCGTTGCCGGTGCCGATGGGGATTAGGGCAAGAGTCGACTGAGATCCGAGCAATCCGTTCGCCACTTCGTGCAAAGTACCGTCGCCGCCGACCGCCACCACGATAGATGCGCCGTTCGCGGCGGCTTCGCGCGCCATCCGCTCGGCGTCGCCGCGAGCCTTGGTGTAAAGCCAGATCCAGTCGGCCGAATCCGCTTCCAGTAGGCGGCGGATTGCGGGAACTTGTTTCCCCGCTTCCCCACGGCCGGCCGTGGGGTTGACGATGATGACGTTTGTTGTGGTGGAAGGCATGGGCGTGATGCGGAAATTATAGCATAATCGCCGCCATTAACGATTGGCTCTTACGCCGTTCCTGATGAGAATAAACTCCTCTCTTGAAATGGGCGCAAAAAAACTAGTTAGAATGCCTGCAAATCGTGGAAGAATACCATTGGACGCAGTCCAAGGAAGGGCTCACCCACTCTATTTCATGTTAACACGAGCGACCACTTAAGGAGATGTAACAATGTGGCAAGGTCCTGAATTTCACGAGCAGAACGATGACCTGTATCTTGCAGGCCAGCGGGTTAACCCAGGGCGTTACAGGCAAGTCGGCGGTAATGGCAAGAGCATCGTTCTTGAGCATGAGGACGTACTGCCGGCCAGCCTTGATGGTCGCGTCGCGTGTTATCAGCGCGTCAACAATACCTGGGATCAGATTTCCCGCCCACGGCAGGGCGAGATGGCGTCCGCACATTAATTGCTGGACCGTTCATTTCGGTGTTTATTCAAACAAAAAGGGGAAGGAGCATGCGGCTCCTTCCCCTTTTTGTTGCTGTGTCATTGTGAAATCTGTTCGCCCAGTCCCAGCGCCTTGAGCTCATCGCGCGACTGTGCGGATTCCACCTGCGCGCGCATCAAATGGCCGACTTCCTCGGCGCTGATCTCCTGGCGCGTCATTGCTTCCTGAAGAAACGCCATGCGATCGGGCGACGTCAGCAGATCCAGCGCTGAAATCCCCAGAATGTCCGCCAGGGCGCCCAGCGCGGGAACCGTCTTTGCGATATCGTCCTCGGCCCGCGCTTTGAGCAGCGACTGGGCGTACTCCAATTCGCGCATGGCCTGTTCGAGCGGCGCGCTCATCATTCTATACTCGTTGACTTTTTCCGTAAGCCCGGCGCTCAGTTCGTTTGCGGACATCGCGATTCTCCCCAAAAAGCTGGTGAATTGTTGTCGTAGTATAGCATTTGCGCGGCGAG
>NZ_JBDSQY010000191.1:0-48903 GCF_039929585.1 Capsulimonas sp. | reverse complement strand
CTTTAGGAACACGTTGGACCACCAGTCACACCGTCTCACTGCGTTGTTATAAGAGGCGCAATCCACACAAGCATTGCTTGTGATGAAGAGTTAGTGAGAGTGGGATAACACTCTCTCGGTGTAAGACCGTAGAAGCCCGCTCATTTATGAGCGTGGAGTTGTCACTAATGCGAGTATGCATGACGTGGGCATGTTTCAGCTGGAGGATTGAATGTACTGTTTATCAACGATGATGTTCGTTTCGGTCGAGTCAGAAGCGAGTGAGGAAAATCTCAAGAGCCATACCATATTGTAGCAGATGGATAATGCAACATCTCTTCTGTAAGAAGTTGGGAGCATCCCTGAATTCTTTGTGCTCTTATTCGTTTTCTATTCGTTCGTAAATGTCAGATAAGCCGTGCCGCTCTGCCAATCATCGCTGATACACTATTTCCTACGAGATTGCCCGTGATGAATCAAGACCGGGCAATCTGCGCTGAGATCGGGAGCGCTAGTTAGTGAGCCGCCATTGCTGGTTGTAATCTTGTCCCCACCACCAGCCCCAGTTGACCATGGGAGCTCCATTCGTGGAGACGCCGTAATTGTCGACACATTTGCCGGACGCGCGGCAAACAATGTTGAAGTATCCGGAATCCGCCGGCGTCAGCGCCCATTGCTGATTCCAGCTGCCGCCGTTCTGCCACTGCCCGATCGAGGAGCCGTCCGCCGTATTGTTGACGGTATCCAAATACAGGCCACCGGTGACACAGCTGAGCTTGTAGTAACCGTTCCCGATCGCCGTCAGCACCCACTTCTGGTTTGGGCTGGAGCCGGAGCTCCATTGATACACGCCTGATCCATTGGCCGTTCCTCCCAGATTGTCTAAAAACTCGCTATCGGCTCGGTTTTGCAGCCGGTATGTGCCGCTGGCGTACGGGAATTTCGTCGTGTCGCTCAGCCCCATATCCGCCCGAAGCGCGCCGACGATTGCGATGTGCCGATATCCCGTGGGTTCATTGTCATAATTCGCGCCGTAGGGCCAGTAGTGCTGAGCGTCACAGCCGATCACAGCGCTTGGGCCATCGAGCTGCTGCACTCGCGCCAGGGCGTTCGCCCCGGTCCACGCCCCATTGTTTCGAAAATTGTTCCAGCTTGAGTAGGTGCCCGTGCCCAACCAGTGGGAGATTTCATGCTCGGCGACCCGCGCATTGATCGATCCTCCGAACTCAATCCATCCCCCATAGCCGTCGGTCTGCGCCGTGGGAACGCCGGAGTTATACGTCACCGCGATATTGCCGCTGTAGTTTGCGTAAGTGTTGTAGTTGCCAACGGCGGTATTCATTGCGTTCGAGATCGCTGAGTTGATATTCGGATCGGAAGGAACTGATACCCACGACCACGTCAGCGCGGCGTGGCTCGCAGCCGCAAGATTGAGCATCATGAGAGTCAAACAGATCCTGCCGACTGACTTCTGTACAGCTTTTGTTGCATTCATAACTATTTTCTCCTTAAGCACTATCGCATCACGCGCCAGCGAACTCTCTCTCGATTTGATCTGTATAGCAATTATCTCTATCAAAACACCATAATTTTGTTGTGTATATTCTCCTTTCAGAGATCTCACTGAAGCGTTCCCCATCACTCCAAGGACGCATCAGAAGAGCCGCGAATACGCAGTTCCGCCACCAGGCGTGCGTATTGCCTTGGTATCTCAGGATCTGCCAGGCGAGCTTGCAGTAAATCCCAGGTGAGTTTGCACATTTCCTGAACGGGCTGTACGATCGTGGATAACGATGGAGCCACATCTTCGCTGACTTCGATGCCGTCACACCCGACAATGCGTACGTCCTGCGGAATCCGATATCCCAATCGCCGCAATTCCCCATGCACGCGAATAGCCAGCACATCGTTGGTGCATATGATTGCATCTGGGCATCCATGGACAGCCACATATTGCTTTAGCGCCGCGATCGTCCCAGCACGGGTCCAATCGACGCCACTGATGATTACCGGTTCAATCCCCCGCTCCGTCGCGGCGCGGTAGTAGGCGACGCATCGTGGGTCCGCCTGGCCTTGCTGGGATCGTTCGATAAGCGTTTGATGATCCGTATTCGACACATTAGCCCCGAAAAACACGACATGGTCTTTATTCGGCAGGAACAGATGATTGCACGCGGCTGCCGCCGCCACGGAAATATCCACATGAACGCTGTCCACGCCCGTCACATCGACGATGCCCATGGAGACGACCGGCTTGGAGGAAGGAACAAGCTCATCGACGTAAGGACGGTATCGATCGAAGACATCGACGAGAACGATGGCGTCATTCGGCGCGTTGAGTAAATCCCAAAGGTCCGGCAGCGCATTGGACGGAGCAATATGGCCAATCGTTGTGGCGATCAGATGGTAGCCGTGAGCATTGGTAATACGCTCAAAAAACTGCAGGACATTGCTATGATAGACGTCGATGGTTCCTGGGAACGCAACGGTAATCGTATTGGTGCGGCCGGAAGCAAGCGCGCGCGCGGCAAGATTCGGTCGGTAGCCAATTTCCTCCGCCGCCTGTTTGACACGCTGTCGCGTCGTCTCCGGGATGCCAATGTCATATCGGTTGGTGAGAGAAAATCCGACCGTAGCCTTGGAAACCCCGGCGCGTCTGGCGACATCCTCTTGCGTGGGCCTGCGTAACAAAATAGAAAGCTCCATTGAAATTTCAAGCGTGACGCCAAGGGCTACCCATAACTAGTGCGCGCTACTAGTGCGCGCTACTAGAAAACCATTATATACTGGGAGGCTGCGCTTGTCAAGAGATTTGATTGTGCAAAGTTGAAAACAGAGGGAGAGCATCTTTTGCAAGCCCCAAAATATATCAAAATGATGGGGCTCTTCGAAGTCGGATGCTCTGGCGAGTTAGAACCCATATCAGGGAAATCCAGGGATGTCAGCCATCCTGTCCAGGTTCTCTCAAAAACTGGCGACATCGATAACGGCGTCGGCAAATGCGCGCGGGGCTTCTTGCGGAAGATTATGCCCGACCCCGCCCTTGATGAGCCGGTGCTCATACTTGCCCGAGAACTTCTTGCGGTATGCGGCGCTGTTCGGGTGAGGGGCGCCGTTGGCGTCGCCCTCCATGGTAATCGTGGGGATGGTGATGACCGGAGCTTCCGCCAGCCGTTTTTCAAGAGCGTCATATTTCGATTCGCCTTCCGCCAGACCGAGTCGCCAGCGGTAGTTGTGAATGACAATGCTGACATGATCGGGATTGTCGAAAGACGCGGCGGTGCGATCGAACGTGGCGTCATCGAAGTTCCATTTCGGTGAAGCGATCCGCCAGATGAGTTTCGCAAAATCGCGCCGGTTTTTGTCGTAACCTGCTTTGCCTCGCTCCGTTGCAAAATAATATTGGTACCACCATTGCAGTTCCGCCTCGGGCGGCAGTGGTATCTTTCCGGCCGCCTGATTACCAATCAGGTAGCCACTCACGGAGACCAGCGCCTTGCAGCGCTCCGGCCACAGAGCCGCGATGATGTTCGCCGTTCTTGCTCCCCAATCAAAACCGGCAATAGTCGCCTTTTCGATCTTGAGCGCATCCATCAAGGCGATGATATCGACAGCGACTACAGATTGCTGACCATTCTGGATTGTTTCAGTGGAAAGAAATCGCGTCGAGCCATAGCCGCGCAGATATGGGACGATCACCCGATATCCCTGCTTGACTAACAGAGGCGTGACATCGACGAAGCTGTGAATGTCATACGGCCAGCCGTGCAGCAGAATGGCCACAGGACCATTCGCAGGTCCCTCGTCCGCGTATCCAATGTTGAGGACCCCGGCGTCGATCTGTTTCAGCGGACCAAAGGATGCCGGCGGATCGACGCCCACCGTATTGACCGCTGCTGGAGCGGCCTCGCCCTGGTCCGCGAAGAGCGGGCGCTGGGCGAGAAAAGTCGCCCCCACCGATGCGCTGGCCATCGCCAAAAGACGACGGCGCGATATGCCGGTTGGTACTGTTTCATTCATGATCGATCTCCCTACTCCATTCAAATATCAAGGACCACATTCGCAGCGGGCTGTGAGCAGCAAACAAGAACATTACCGGAAGCGGGACGCTCAAGTGGCTCGGGTCGATAACTCACCGACCCGCTAATCAGACCGCTGATGCAGGTGTGGCACACTCCCATCCGGCACGACCATCTCACCGAGACGTCGCAGGCCTCAGCGAACTCCAGCAAATTCTCGAATTTCGGATCCCAGGCGACCGTGATTCCACTGCGCGCAAAAGAGACGGATGGACCAGGGCCTGGCGGCCCTTGTGGCGGGTGAGGCGTGTGGTCAACCCGCGCCACACCCGGCGTAACGCCGTCAAGGGCGCCGAATATCTCCAGATGTATTTGCTCGAAGGGCGCCCCCCACGCCCTGAGGCCGTCGCTCATGTTCTTCAGGAATGCAGAGGGACCGCAAAGATAGAATTCGCTATTGGCGGGTACGTTCATCTTCTCTAGCAAAGGGATGTCAATGCGCCCTGAATCATCAAAATCCACCCCTTCCTGGTCAGCTGGAGCCGGCCGGCTATACAGGAAGCAGCTTCGCCCTTGAGGCAGCTGTCGCAGCAGAGAGCGGGATTCTTCCGCAAACGGGTGGTCCTCGCGATTGCGCGCTCCATAGATCCACCAGACGCGCCGCGGTGATGTCTCCGCAGCGAGCGCGTGCAGCATCGCTAATACTGGCGTGGCGCCGACGCCGGCGCTGAGCAGCACAACCGGACCGTCGCCGGGGCGTAACGTAAAGGCGCCCCGCGGTGCACTGACATCCAAGATATCGCCTTCTCGCACCTGGTTATGCAGGAATGAACTTCCAACCCCATGGGATTCGAGCTTGACGCTGATACGAAAGGAATCGATGCCCGGCAGATCAGACAAGGAATAACTGCGAAGAATGGGCGGTTTCTCCGGATCCACTTGCAGGCGCAGCACCACAAATTGTCCTGGCTGGGGCCTGACAAGGGGGAGCCCGTCGTTTGATGTCAGCACAAAGGAGCGAACGCTGCTGCTTTCTTTTTGGATATGCGAAACTCGCATTGGTCTAAACCCGAGCCATGCCGGCGGCGCTTCCTCTGTGGCAAGCCCTGAATTACCTTGACCCGTTTGTGCGCTCGATCCTTGCCTGAGCATCGCCTCAAAGGATTCCCGCCAGCCTTTACTGAGGGCTGGAATCCGAAGCGCGCGTTCCATTTGCTCGTGAGAATGCCCGGGCAAATACAGCAGCGCATCCACGTCAGCGACCGTGAGCCCTTCGGGACCATCGGCGATTTTCACGATCTCATCACCGGCTTCCACTTCTCCCTCCTGCAAAACGCGGAAGTAAAATCCGGGTCTGTGATGCGCCACGAGCAGGGCCGGCATACGAGGTTCGTTCATGCGGATGCCCACTCGGTAGCAGGTGACACGTGGCTGCGTCACTTCAAATACCGCGTCACCGATACGATAGCGATCGCCGATACAGACCTCCTCATCGAGAAGTCCCTCCACAGTGAAGTTCTCTCCAAACTGGCCGAAGGTGAAATCGTTACGCCCTAAAAAGCGCTCCCAGTAGTGGTAGGAGTCCATCTGGTAGACAAACACGGCGCGCTGCTCTCCGCCATGCCCCGACAGATCTGCTTGCGCATCGCCGTCAATATTGAGCTTGCGGACCATTCGCGGCCCCTCCACCGGGAATTTCCAGACCGAGGTTCGGACTGTTTTGCCATTCCATATCACTTCACGCGGCAAACCCACATTGACCGAAAGCAGCCGGGCCATAACGATCTCCTCCTCAAATCTTGCGCCGCCTCAGAATCATCCAAGCTAGAGTTGCTCCATGAACTCACGCACAAGCGCCGCAATTTCATCTGCGTTGGTGTCGAGCGCGAAATGTCCTGCGTCGAGCACGGCGACTTTCGCGTTCGGTACGTCTTTACGGTAGCGTTCCGGCTCGCCGAGATCGAACGAGAGATCGTGTTTGCCCCAGAGGACCAGTAGCTTGGGCTGCGTCTTCTGCAGCCATGCCTGCCACTTTGGATAAGCCTCGACGTTCGTGCGATAGTCGTAGAAAAGATCGCTTTGGATCTGCGCCTGCCCGGGAGCGCACAGAAAGGCGTATTCATCGGTCCAGAGATCGGGGTCATAGAGATCGATCTGGGGATCGTCTCCGAGATGGCGTGTCTTCGTGGTTTGAAGCGACAGTAAGTTTTCGCGCAGCGCTTCCTCATGAACCGATCGATCCGCCCAAAACGCCCTTCGGGCGGCCCAGTTCGCCCCAAGGCCATCGTTGTGAGCGACCGCATCCTGGACGATAAGCGCCTGTGCCCGCTCCGGGTACGCCAGAGCCATGCGAAAGCCAACGGGCCCGCCGTAGTCCTGCATGTAAAGCGTGTAATGCGCGAGCCCGAGGGTTTCGGTGAAGCGATTCATGATCTCGGCGTAGCGATCGAACGTATATGCGAATTGGCCTGGGTCTGGCCAGTCGCTGTGTCCGAAGCCAGGATAGTCGGGCGCGACCAGGTGATAGCGATCGGAAAGCCGAGCGAAGAGTGGCTCGAACATCCGTGATGACGAGGGAAGTCCGTGCAGCAGGAGCAGCGTCGGCGCGTCTTTGGGGCCAGCCTCTCGGTAAAAGAGGGAGAGCCCGTCTATCTGTGTCGTGCGATAAAAAGTCGGGTGTTTCATGGAACTTTCCTTTACCTCAGCAACTTGCCGGCGAGCCAGTAATCAGCACTGAATTTTCCCGGACCAGAACAGATCAGCCAGATAAAGAAGAGCACGTACAGGACTTCCGGAAGGTAGAGGAAGCCGTCGAGCCAGTTCCAAGGCGAAAGTCCTTTCGGCAGGGTAGAAAGCGTGGTGGTCAGGATGGCGACAATCATATCGATCAATAAAGCCACGCAGGCCGGGCTCGAAAGAAACCCTACGACCAGCAAGGATCCGCCCACGAATTCGACGCCCGACACGAAATAAGCCATCCGGTGGGGAAACGGGACTTTGGCCTGAACGAGCGTTTCGTAAACACGTTTCACGCCGCCTGCGACAAACAATTTGTTTGCCCCTGAGATGGCGAAGAACAGCCCGATCGAAACGCGCACCAGCAGGATGGCGTATTGTTCCAAATCACCGCCGCCTAGCAGCGCAAATTGAACCAACCGTTTCCAATCCATGTTTTACCCCTCCATCAGTTGACTTTGAGATTAGGCGTCCATCCGCTCCACCCATTGAGCGCGCGATGCGGGCGCTGCGAATGGGTCCGCAAAGTACTGTGTTTCCCGCGCCACCTTGTCGCCTCGGAACTCCATGATGCTCACGGTGTAGGACGGCTTGCCGTCATATGTCAGGATGAATTCCGTGACCCAAAGATCACCTCCGCCGATGATCCGTCGGATCGTAAACCGCTTCTTGCTCGGCTGACTCGCGCGCTGGTTCTGTATATTGTGTCGACTGCGAGTTCGCTCGCCCGACTGCGGGTATTCCAGAACTGCGTCCTCGTGATAGATGCGGTGTTCCGTTTCAAAATCGTTGGCGTCGGACGCCGCCCAATGCTGATCCAGCGCCGCACGGATCTCTTGATCTCGCACTCCAGAATACTGTTCCTTCTTTTGCTGATCGTTCATCTTGAGCCTTCAATTCAACAAGAACCTAACTGCTTTAGCGTAGGAGGAGTCTGCGCGACTGGACGAGCCGCGCAGACTCCTCCTACGGGTTATTGTTTCGCGGATCGTCTTTCGCGCTGAGGTATTCCAGCCCAAGCGGCCCCATCGCAGTTACTTGCGTGACGTACTCGCCGGATTTCGCCCAGTGGAAGTGGGGCGTATCGCCAGGGAGAATGATCACGGCGCCAGGCGGATAGGCTTCCAACTTACTCGCGTTGAATTCATCACCCAGCCCGATATAAAAGACGCCGGAAATCACGGTATAGACTCGATCCTCTGGGTGCTTGTGAGGCATGAGCTTCTCGCCGTGGGGCGCTTTGACCCTGATTGTGTATGGGCCGGGCTCCGAGGGCTGCCCCACGATGACGGCCAGCCGGATGGCGGGTGGAAACGCCGGGAACGGCATCCAATCTCAACATTTAAGTTCACCTGTGTTTTTTCCATGATTCTGGATGTCACGTTATTTGCTTCGGATAATGTGCGGTGGGCCCAGGTAGGGAAACTCATCCAGAAAATCGTTGTGAGGCCCGACGTTATCTCCCGTCACCTTCCCGTTGGTGAGAATAGCGAGGAAGACATCAGAAACGTCGTCGATGAGCGCGCGGCCGTTGACCGGGAAGGACGCGGGGCGTTTGGGGTCATAGCGCAAAAGGTCCGGCAATAGTTTTCCCGCCACCCGCATTGCTTCCTCCGGTGGATAGCCGCCCGTGTGTTCCAGAGCGTGCGCGAAGACAGGAACGAAACGGGCATCGTCCGCTGGCTCACCGGCGAGGTAGGCGTCGTTCTGCTCACCGGCAAGAAAGGGAGTTTGGTTGGGCCGCGCCCCACGATCCGCTTGGATCCAGCCCCCACCCGCGCTGTCTGCTGGAATCAACGTGCGAGCCCACAGGTCAACCTCTTTCGGCCCAAGAAGGGAGTTGGGCACTTCCAGCACAATGCTGCAAGTATCTTTGTCCGCGAAGAAATCCCCACTGGCGAACTGGAATTTGTCGAGCGTGCCCAGTACGTCGAAGAAGAAGGGATCGCTGCGCCAACCGGCAAAGAACCGGTGGTCACCAGCCTGCGTCACATGTCCCTCGCGCCCTGTCGAGACCGGCGCTCCTTCAACAATAACCTTCCCGTCCGCGCCTGTTTCGACGGCCTGTGCGCCCTCTACACGGCGCAGCGTCGCGCTCTGTTCGCCGCCCTCAAACGACGAGAAGCGCACCTCGTAACTAATATTGGCGACGGCATCGCCGTCCGTATCGATCTTTAACTCGTACCGGGCTGCGGGCGCGAAGGGCTCGGCAGTAGTAGGTCCCGGCGGATTCAGGCCGACGGACGGATGAACGTTCATAATGAAGATCGACTTGCCGGGGTCTCCCGGCTTGGGAAAAGCATACAGATCGGTCAGGTCGAGGCGCGCGTCCCCGCGCGGGAATCCGATGTTGGGACCGGAGTAATGGTGTGACATCGTCTATCTTCTCCTATTGTTTGCTGAAGCCGAGCGTTAACCATACGTGAAGTCCGGCTTGCTCTGTCCGACCTCGATAATGTAACCGTCAGGATCGCGAATGTAGCAGCGTATCTCGCCGTACTTCGGGATCGGCTCCGTGATGAACTCGGCTCCTCGACTTTTCCATAGTTCATAGCATGCTTGAATATCCGCGACGCGGATATTCATAAAGCTGTTGATCTTATCCGGGTCGGCGAGGACGCTGAGTGTTACCGACGGCTTGTCGGGGGTCGGCCCGCCCCCGACGTTGACGATAAGCCACGTATTCGCGATCTGAATGTACCCAGGCGCGCCCTTGCTGTCGCCTCGGCTCACAATGCGACCGTCGAAGACCGTTTCGTAGAAGCGAGCCGATCGGTCGATGTCGGAGACGGTAAGAAAATATGCGACGGTGAACCCGTCCTTCGGGGGCATCTCATAGCTCTTCTCTTCAATTTGTACGCTGTTCATTGGCGGCTCCCATTCCGCATAGAGTGCTCATTAAAAATTCGGTTGCGGCCTAGCGCTCGATTTGGCCCAGGTAGTATCCAAGCCGATTTTCGGCGTCCCCCGGCTTGTGGAAGCCGCGCTCCATGAGCGCTTTGATCCCATTCTGAGCGGCGGGTCGCCCGAGCGAAGCGATGCACGCATCCCACCCCGCGCCGAGCTCGACGTCCGGAGGCAGGCTGGTGTTGACCAGGCGCTTGGTGTTGGCGATCGCCCATTTGTCGAACCCGGCAATCCGAGTCGCGAGCGCTTCTACGAACGCATCCAGATCGGCGTCGGGCAGGACGCGATTCACGTAGCCGTAGGCCTCGGCCTGGTCTCCACTGATGTCTTCAGAGCTTAATAGCACCTCGAGGGCGCGGTTTCGGCCGATGAGTTGGGGCAGCCGGGCCATGGGGCCGCCGCCGGCGACCATCCCCACGCCCACCTCCCATTGCGAGATGATGGTCTTTTCGCGGCTGGCGAAACTCATGTCACAGGCGAGCGTGAGCTCGCTGCCGTTGCCCGTCGCCCGGCCGCGGATGAGGGCGATAGAGGCGACTGGCGAGCGGGTCAGACGCACGAGGAAGTCCGGCCAAGGCGGCAGGCCTGTGGGACCGGCCGGCATTGAGGTCAAGTCCCCGAGCTTGGCGATGAAATCGGAGTGATTCAGGAAGTAGTCGTCGACCGCGCTGTCGAAAACCACGACCCTCACATCTTCATCGGCCTCCAGAGCGTCGATGAGTTCCTGGAATTGCCGGACCATTTCCGGGCCCATGACGTTGATCGGGGGGTTGTCGATCGTGACCCGCCAATAGGCGGGCGACCGCCGGGCCAGGCGAATCTGAGCTGGTTTCGTTGGTGTATTCAAAGTTGTCATGATTTCTCCTTTTGCAGTCGGTTTATTGAACGCCCCATGAGTCGCAACGTTGACCGTTTTAACTCGCCGGGAGTTGCTCAATTACCGCCACGCCTGCCTTGCTGACCACCTCGTCTTGCGAATCAGTACCGCCCGAACAACCGATTGCGCCGATAATCCTGCCCTGCTCGATCAAAGGAATACCGCCACGGGAGGCAATGACCCCGTCGAACGCGAGCAGGTAGTTGAGATGCATAAGATTGACACCGTCCTCGAAGACCTTTGTTGGGCGCCGGAAGGTCGCCGCTGCTCGCGCCTTGTGTTCCGCAATCTGAATAGAGGCAAGCATCGCGCCGTCCATTCGTTGGAAGGCAACCAGGTTACCGCCGGAGTCGGCTACTGCTACGTTCATCTTCCAATTCCGATTCTTGGCCTCCGCCACGGCGGCTCGAATAACCGTCAGGGCTCGGTCGAGTGATATCGGGAGCCCATAGGGCACATCGAATGGCATTTCGTCTGGGACGGCATCAAGAGGATTCGACGACGTGAACCGTTCTTCAACGGCGATTTCTGTTTTGCTCGACATACGTTTCCCTCCTAAATAGAGAAATCATTTGAAAGTTATACAATCCCCGCCGCTCTCGCAAGCAAAGGAAAGCAAGTGATCGCGTAAAGTCTAAATAGCGCCTCTATTACATCTCGCCACGGTCAGAT
This sequence comes from Capsulimonas sp., assembly GCF_039929585.1. Lineage (NCBI taxonomy): Bacteria > Bacillati > Armatimonadota > Armatimonadia > Capsulimonadales > Capsulimonadaceae > Capsulimonas > Capsulimonas sp. The sequence continues at coordinate 37,713 of NZ_JBDSQY010000191.1, read as the reverse complement.
ACTGAACGCTGAACAGGCGCTCCGGGTCCATCCAGACCTGCGCGACCTGCCAGCCCGCCTTTCGTGCGAGCGCCTCAAATTCATTCAGTCCGTACTTATATGACGACTCCGTATGAATCATCTCGTCTTTCGCAAACTCAATCCTCGCGCCGCCGACAGAGACCTGTTGATCGCACAGGCTGACCAGGTGCATCTCGATACGACTCTGCAACGGGTTGTAGCAGGCGAAATGCTCCCACTTCGTCAGGTCGAAATCCGCGTCGAGTTCGCGGTTGATTCGCGCCAGCAGATTGAGATTGAACGCCGCCGTGACACCCTGGGCGTCGTTGTAGGCCAGCTCTAATATCTGCGGAGCTTTCTTCATATCTACGCCGATCAGCAATCCGCCTCCCCTCCCGCATAAATCGGCAATCTGTCGCAGGAACTGGATCGCTTGCTTGGGCGTAAAGTTCCCGATGGTCGAGCCAGGGAAATAGACAACGCTTTGCGTGATGGCGCGGCTTCCGCAGGGCAAGGAAAAATCCTGCGTGTAGTCCGCACAGACTGGCAGCACTTCGAGATCGGGATACCTTTTGCAGAGCGCACGAGCAGAATTGTAAAGATGTTCCCGAGAGATGTCTATGGGAACATAGGAGGCCAGATCGGGCGCGTTGTCCAGGAGGATGCGCGTTTTCAGGCTGCGACCGCTGCCGTATTCCACCAAGCGACAGCCCGCTCCCAGCAGCGCAGCCATCTCGCCAATGTGCGCCCGTAGAATACCCATCTCGGTGCGGGTTGGGTAATATTCCGGCAGTTCACAGATTAGGTCGAAGAGCTGTGAGCCACGCTCATCATAAAAATATTTGCAGGGCAGCGTCTTCACGTCTTGCCGCAGTCCGCTCATAATCTCTTCGGCGAACATATCCAGGTAAGGCTCGAAATCACACAGCGCGATGTCCGTCATGGTCAAGCATCCTTTGCTAGCCGCAGGCTGGTGAACTGCCAACGGGCGTTGGGCGGGAAGAAATTGCGACGCGTGGATCGGATATGGGTTTGCGAAGTGGCGCACGAACCGCCGCGCAGTACGAACTGGTTGCACATGAACTTGCCGTTGTATTCGCCGAGCACTCCCGGCAGCGTCTTAAATCCAGGGTAGGAGACCGACACGCCGATCTGGACGGTTCGCATCACTTTGTCGAGCGATCCCAAATGCCGCCGCGCGACGGCAAGGACGTTGAGCGCCGCGACGCGAGCCGCCTTACGCCCCTCTTCCACATTGAGTTCCGATCCGACACGCTCAATCAATTTCGCGTCGCGGCCCTCCGTGGAAAGCATCCCGCTTAGAAAAAGCAGACAGCCCGTCCGCACAGCTTCCACAGAGGTTCCGAACGACTCGGGCGCCGCGAATGGATCCGCGAAGTACTGTGTTTCCCGCGCAACCTTGTCGCCTCGGAACTCCATGATGCTCACGGTGTAGGAAGGCTTGCCGTGATATGTCAGGATGAATTCCGTGACCCAAAGATCACCGCCGCCGATGATCCGTCGGATCGTAAATCGCTTCTTGCTCGGCTGACTGGCGCGCTGGTTCTGTATATTGTGTCGACTGCGAGTTCGCTCGCCCGACTGCGGGTATTCCAGAACTGCGTCCTCGTGATAGATGCGGTGCTCTGTTTCAAAATCGTTGGCGTCGGACGTCGCCCAGTGCTGATCGAGCGCCGCACGGATCTCTTGATCTCGCACTCCAGAATCCTGCTCCTTCTCTTGTGGATCGTTCATTTTGAGCCTTCCGTTAGAAGTCCTGCGCCGTGGGCCGGATGACGACCTCATCGATTTCCACTTCGGCCGGCTGATCGATCGCATAAGCGATCGCGCTTGCGATCGAGGCGGCCGGAATCGCCATTTTGTAGAGCTCGCGCAGATCCTTTCTGGTCGCCTCCTCCGAACTGCCTTCCGGAAGATCCGTGGCGACCGCACCGGGAGAGATCATCGTGCAGCGGATATTCTCGGAATGCAGTTCTACCCTCAGTCCTTCGGTCAGCGCGCGCACGGCGAACTTCGTGGCGCTGTAAACCGTCCCACCCGGCGCGAACACTTTGATCCCGAGGACGGAGGCGAGATTAATAATGTGACCGCTTTTCTGCTTTTGCATCTGAGGCAGGACGGCGGCGACCCCGTAAAGAACTCCCTTGATGTTGACGTCAATCTGTCGATCCCACTCCTCGACCTTGAGCTGAGGAATGGGAGCAATCGCCATAATACCGGCGTTATTCACCATTACATCGATACGCCCGAAACGTTCCAAGGCTCTCTCGATGAACATATCCACTTCTGCTCGCTTTGTGATATCGACGGCGAATCCGGCCGCTTTGCCTCCCGTTTCCAAAATCTCTTGCACTACTGCATCGATCCGGCCCTTACGCCGCGCTCCCAGCACGACTATCGCTCCGTGCTGCGCCAGAAGTCTCGCTGTGACTTCTCCAATGCCGCTGCTGGCGCCGGTAATGATCACGACTTTGCCTGCAATGTTCGATGACTCCATTTTCTATTTCTCCTTAGTCAGAGCATGCTTCGACCAGCTGCTGGCCGCCGTCGATGTCGAAGGTGGCCCCGGTGAGGGCAGTGTTTGTCATGATATGGACGGCGAGTGCGGCGATGTCGGAGGGACCGATGACGCGGCCGATCGGCAGCGTCCTGCGGAGTTGGTCGCGACGCTTGTCGAGCTGGTCGCCGAGCAGCGTTGCCGACAACGGCGTGTCGACGAACCCGGCCGCAATGAGATTGACGCGGACAGGAGCGATCTCCAGCGCCAGATTCTTCGTCAACGCAGGAAGCGCGGCGGTGAGCGCCGAGATGAGCGCGAGGCCGGACGCCGTGCGGCGGCCGCCAGTGCCGCTCATGAGGAGCAGGGTCCCGGGCGGGCGAATCGTGCCCGCAGCAGCTTGAGCAACCTGCATCGGCAGAAAGAGGTGGGACTCGACATCGCGGCGCGCCTTCTCGATGTCGAAGTCCGCCAGAGGCGCGTAGTAGGGGCCGGGGCCGGTCACCAGCACATGGTCGATCGGCCTGGGCAGTTCGTCGAAGAACCGTCGCAGCCGATCGAAGTCGGTAGCGTCGAAAGCGGCGATGTGGGCGGCGCCGAGCTCAAGGCCGGCGCCCTGAAGGCGGTCCGGATCGCGGGCGGTCAGGATCACGTCGGCTCCCGCCTCACGTGCGCGCCGCGCGGTCTCGAGGCCGATGCCCGCGCTGCCGCCGATCACGACGACGGTTTGCCCGATCAGATCCGGCTCGCGGCGGGCCGGAGCGATATTGGCTTCAGTCATCCTTATTCTCCTTTCTCCACCCGTGGAACGACGAGAGTTCGCCTGCGTTCCAGGCCTCGCGGAGCCCAGGCGTGCTCAGATCCCAATCGGGGCGGATCTCGCTGGTCACGGTGCGCAGATCGCTCCAGAGATCTACAACGGACGGGCGGCCCCAGAACCAGTAACCGTTGTAGATGCGGTGGATCACGAGACCCGGTTTGAGGACAAGCGTGTGTGGGATCATCGGGTTATGGTCGGGGTCGGTGTACTCCTGAATATCGAGATCCTTCTGAACAATGCGTCCAGGATCCGAAAGGAAAGGCCATGGAGCGCCGACCGATGCGCGAAATTCTTGAAGCGTGTGATGGTCGTCGGTCGCGATCGTTACGACCTGCGTGTACGCCACGGCGATCTTTGGGTAGAAGGCGGCGAGCTCCAGATGCTGCTGGTGCTCCTTGGGACAGTAGTGGCCACGCGCGAGCGTCAGGATCATCGGATCTTCGCCCTGCAGCTCGCTGAGCCGACGGAGCGTCTCCGTGTGATCGGGCAGCTCGTAATCGGGAAAAACGGCGCCGGGAACAATATCGGAACGCATGGGTGATCTCCTTTGCTTCTACGCCCCCGCAGACGCTGTCGCCCCGTCGTTCCGAGCTTCATTGGCCTTGGTAAGGACCACTTCCATGCGACTTTCGGCGACGGCGACAGCTTCCTCCGGACTGCCGCCGTTCTGACGCGCCTGCAGGTAGGGCGCGTACCAATCCCACCAGTGGTGTTCGGCGTGCGTCTTCTCGAATTGGCCATGGCGCTCTCCCGTCTCGCGCAAGAGCTCCGCAAGGGCCGCCACGTCCATCGCCTGCGCACTCGGGGACGGCTGCACACGGCCGGGCAATCGCGCCTGGATCTCCTGGAGCAGCCAGATGTTCCCGTCCGGATCGCTGAAGGAGGCGAACGAGGCGTAAGATTGGCGTTCCGGATCGGCCCCTGACAGCCGCCCTGGGACACCCAGCCCGGCGTAGTGGTACACCTCCGATACGTCTACGCCACGGCCCACGAGATCCGCTCGGGCTTCCTCCACATCGAACACGACAAGATAGAGATTCCGAAGCGAACCCGCCGCCGCTGAGGTAAGCCCCGTGCCGATGTGAATCGACGCCTGCGAACCGGGAGGAGTAAACTGCACCACCCGAAAATCATCTTTGCTGAAGTCGATATCTAACCGGAACCCCAGTTTCTCGTAGAATGCCTTCGCGCGGTCGACGTCGGAAACCGGGACGACGACGACTTCCAATTTCATCTCCATGATGACTGCTCCTTGTTCTCACACGCGCAGCGATCGGAACGCGGCGCGAATCTCTTCGCTGAAGAGTTTCGGCTGTTCCCACGCCGCGAAGTGACCGCCCTTTTCCACTCGGTTAAAGTAGATGAGTTTGGGATAGGCGCGCTCGGTCCAGCTCCGAGGGGCTGCATAGATCTCATCCGGGAAGACGCTCACGGCCGACGGGATCGGGACACCTTTCGGGGCAAAAAAGGCAAGCTTGCTTTCCCAATAGAGTCGAGCGGAAGAGACCGCCGTATTTGTAAACCAGTAGAGCGTGATATTGTCGAGGATGTCGCCGCGCGTGAGGCCTTCCGACTGACCGTCGAAGACGCGGGAGATGAGCGCCAGACTGCTCGCGTCGTGGTCGAGCATCCAGGCGGCGAGGCCGACCGGGGAATCTTGGAGCCCGTACAGCGTCTGCGGACGGTTCGCCATCTCCTGGGCGTAACCCAGGCCGTGCTTGTAGAAAGAATCGAGCTGATCCCACGCGCTCTTCTCGTCGGCGGAGAGGCCGGCAGGAGGCGGCTGGCTGTACTGGAGAGCCTTCGCAACGTCGTCAGGGACAGTGGCCGGCATGTTGGTGTGTATGCCGATCAATTCGGGCGCCGCCAGCAGAGCCATCTGCTCCGTCACCGCATTCCCCCAATCACCGCCTTGAGCGACATATCGCTTGTATCCAAGACGCGTCATCAGCACGGTCCAGGCGCGCGCGATGCGGATGGGATCCCAGCCGGTCGTGGTCGGCTTGGCCGAAAAGCCATGTCCAGGCAGCGAAGGGATCACGACGTCGAATGCGTCCGCCGCGACGCCGCCATGGGCGGTTGGGTTTGTCAGCGGATCGATGATCTTCAGCTGCTCGATGATCGATCCGGGCCACCCATGCGTGATGACGACCGGCAATGCATGCTCATGTTTTGAGCGGACATGGATGAAATGAATGTCGATCCCATCAATGTTGGTGACGAACTGGGGCAGAGCATTGAGCTTCGCCTCTACCTTGCGCCAATCGTAGTCGGTCTGCCATTGGTGTACGAGTTTCTGCATCGTCGCGCGCTGGACTCCCTGGGAACGGTCACCAACGGTCTCCCGGTCGGGCCATCGCGTTGCGGCAAGGCGCCGGCGCAGGTCGGTAATCTCGTCGTCCGGTACGCGGACTTGAAAGGGGCGGATGGCGTCGGCGGCAGAGTGCGCCGCCGCGTTGCCTTGGGTGGCCGCGGTCGTCGCCATGCCCCCATTACTCTTGGTCGATACTTCGGGATCGGCGGCGGCCCTCACCGGCGGGAGCGCCGCCAGGGCCGCCATCGCCACGCCATTGCGGATCAAGTCCCTGCGTGACAGGACGGATGCTTCGGTTGATTTGTGTGTGGTCACGTTCTCATACCTCCCGGCTGAATATGTAAAGCTCCAGTGGTTCCCACAGTGCGACGATGAGGAGAATACCAAAACGGCTGAAGGCGAATCTATTGTACGAAAGTATCGGTCGCTGCCCTGGCGCCAGCCGGCAATGTCCGCAGACCAATACCAAAGTCTGATAGGAATTCGTGGGTAACATGATGCATAGTACATGAGACGAAAGTGATGGGCCGATTTTCGCCCAGGTATGCTCGCTGGATGGACCTAACAGATGAACCCATTCTCTTGGTTCGGCGCTGGTGGGGAAAATGATCCTCTCGAGGTGTTATGGGAGGACGGCGAGCGTGTCTACTGCCGGACATGGCGCGAGGGGCCCGATGGCGCCCAGCATGAATTCCTGGCCGTGCTTGCCGCCGGAGAACACCCGACGCTTGGCGGCGTCAATCGTCTCACACATGAATACGGACTGAAGGACCACCTCGACGACGCCTGGGCGGTGCGGCCGCTGGAGCTTGTGCGCGAGGGCGGTCAGACAATGCTCGTACTCGAGTCCCCCAAGGGTGAGCCGCTCGATCGCCTGATCGGCCCGCCCATGGAGATCGGACGATTCCTACGGCTCGCGGTCGCCCTGTCGGCCGCGCTTAGCCGGCTGCACGGGCGCGGCCTCATCCATAAGGACATCAAGCCGGCCAATGTGCTCGTAAACTCCGCAGCGGACCACGTCTGGCTCACCGGCTTTGGCGTCGCATCTCGCCTTCCGCGCGAACGCCAGTCGCCCGAACCTCCCGAGATTATCGCAGGAACGCTCGCCTATATGGCGCCCGAGCAAACCGGACGAATGAACCGCTCCATTGATTCCCGCAGCGACCTTTACTCACTTGGGGTGACGCTTTACGAAATGCTGACCGGCAGCCTTCCGTTCACGGCTTCCGATCCGATGGAATTGGTGCATTGCCACATTGCCAGGCAGCCGGCTTGGCCGAACGAGCAGGTCAAGAATGTGCCGGTCTCTGTCTCTGCAATCACGCTGAAGCTGCTCGCTAAGACCGCCGAGGAGCGCTACCAGACAGCGGCTGGCGCTGAGAGCGATCTTCGGCGCTGCCTCTTGGAATGGGAAACCCAGGGCCGCATCGACGATTTCACGTCTGGCGAACATGACACGCCGGACCGTCTCATAATCCCCGAGAAACTGTACGGACGAGAGCTGGAGGTCGCCATCCTGCTCACCGCTTTCGACCGCGTCGTTGCTGGGGGCAGGCACGAGTTAGTGCTCGTCTCCGGATACTCCGGCATCGGCAAATCCGCGGTTGTCAACGAACTCCATAAGCCGCTTGTCCCGCCGCGCGGCTTATTTGCCTCCGGCAAGTTCGACCAATACAAACGCGATATCCCTTACGCCACGCTCGCACAGGCCTTTCAGAGCCTGATCCGGCCACTTCTCAGCAAGAGCGAAGAAGAACTCCGTCAATGGCGCGACGCCATTCGTGAGGCGTTGGGCTCCAACGGATCACTGATGGTCGATCTCGTCCCGGAATTGAAGCATATCATCGGAGAACAGCCGCCGGCGCCTGAACTTCCGCCGCAGGATGCGCAGCGCCGTTTTCAGTTGGTGTTTCGGCGATTTATCAGCGTATTCGCGCGGCCTGAACATCCGCTTGCCTTGTTTCTTGACGATCTGCAATGGCTTGATGCGGCGACACTCGATTTACTTGAGGATTTGTTAACCCAGTCGGACCTGCGGCACTTGCTGCTGATCGGCGCCTACCGGGACAATGAAGTCAATTCCACTCACCCTTTAGCGCAAAAGCTTGACGCGATCCGTCAGGCCGGCGCGATCATACAGGAAATCGTATTAGCGCCACTGGACCGCGAGGATTTAGGTCAGATGCTCGCCGATTCTCTTTACTGCGAATCAGAGCGCGCCGCGCCGCTGGCGCAATTGATTCACGAGAAGACGAGTGGAAACCCGTTTTTCGCGATTCAATTTATTTCGACGCTCGCGGACGAGGCTTTGCTTAACTTTGATTACGATCGAGGGGGATGGTCTTGGGACCTGAACCGAATTTACGCCAAAGGTTACACCGATAATGTTGTGGACCTGATGGTCGGCAAGTTGAATCGCCTGTCCGTCGAAACCCAGCAGGCGCTCCAGCAGTTTGCCTGTTTGGGAAATCGCGCGGAGTTCGACATGCTAAGAATGGTTTATCAGAATTCGAATGATGAAATGCACGACCAGCTTTGGGAGGCAGTTCGGACTGGCCTCATCTTTCGCTCGGAGAATTCCTACCGATTCCTCCACGACCGAGTCCAGGAAGCAGCCTATTCTCTGATCCCGAAGGAGCAGCGCGCAGCCGAGCATCTTCGGATCGGCGCCGTCCTGGCGACGCACAGCTCCGACGAAAGGCTGAAGGAAGTCATCTTCGAGATCGTCAATCAACTCAATCTCGGCTCGCACCTCATCACTTCCGTCGAGGAACGAGAGCGGGTGGCGGAACTGAATTTGATAGCGGGACAGCGCGCGAAGTTTTCGACAGCGTTTGCATCGGCTCTGCAATACCTCCGAGCCGGCCGATCGCTGTTAACGGAGACTGCTTGGGACCTCAATTACGAACTCATCTTCGCGACCGAATGCCTCATCGCGGAGTGCGAATTGTTGACGGCAGAGATGATTGCCGCCGAAAATCGGCTGCTGCTCCTGGCCGAACGTGCTCAAACCCGTCACGACTTTGCGATTGTCACACGATTGCAGCTGACACTTTACACAGCGCTGGACCAGAGCGATCTCTGCGTAGACGTCTTCCTCGAATTTCTCCGACGTGGCGGTACTGACTGGTCACGCCATCCGACCCGCGATGAAGTCCTGCGCGAGTATGAACGAATCTGGACGCTGATCGGAAGCCGGCAGATTGAAGATCTTTTTGACCTGCCCTTGACGACAAACCCGAATGTCCTTGACACTCTGGATGTTTTTACGGAAATTGTCCACCCAGCGATTTTCTACAATGAGAACTTATCGTCACTCGTGGTTTGCCGCATCGTCAGCCTGAGCCTTGAGCATGGAAATTGTGATGCTTCCTGTTTTGGTTATGTATGGTTCGCTATGTTCGCCGGGCCACGCTTTCATAACTATCAGGACGGATATCGCTTCGGCCAGCTTGGCTTTGATCTGGTCGAGAAGCGGGGCTTGACACGGTATCAGGCCAGAACATACCTTTCCTTCGCCACACTCACGCCGTGGACGAAACACGCTGCGAGCGCGCGTAATCTGATCCATCGCGCGTTTGACGCCGCCTCCCGGAACGGAGATCTGACATTCTCCGCATATAGCTGGGAGCAGTTAATCACGAACTGTCTGATGGCGGGGGATCCTCTCGCCGAGGTGCAGTCCGAGGCCGAAAATGGCGTTGCCTTCGCGAAAAAGACGGGGTTCGGCCTTGTTGTCGAGATTTGCAGCACGCAGCGGGCGCTTATCCGGACCCTCCGTGGATTGACTCCGACATTTGGCTGCTTCAATGATGACGATTTCGACGAGATGCGAACCGAAAACCTCCTGGCTGGCAACCCGGTTTTGTCACTCGCGGAATTCTTTTACTGGACCCGGAAGTTACAAGCCCGTTTTTTTGCGGGAGACTATGCGGCTGCGGTCACAGCGTCGCGAAGAGCTCAGAGCCTTGTCTGGACAGCGTCATCGCAAGTCACATCCGCCGATTTCCCTTTCTATAGCGCGCTTGCTCACGCCGCGTCCTGGGATTTTGCATCTTCCGACCAGAGAAAGGGGCACTTCGATGCTTTGACGGCTCACCATAAACAGCTCGAAGTATGGTCTGAGCATTGCCCGACAAACTTCAAGAATCGCGCGGCGTTAGTTGGCGCGGAAATCGCACGCATTGAATCTCGGATCCTCGATGCCGAACAGCTTTACGAAGAGGCCATCCGATCGGCGCACGCGAACGGCTTCGTCCACAATGAGGCGGTCGCGAGCGAAGTCGCAGCGCGTTTCTATGCGGCGCGCGGTTTCGAGAAAATCGCGAATGCTTACTTGCGGGACGCCCGGTACTGCTATCTTCATTGGGGGGCCGATGGAAAGGTGCGTCACCTTGACCAGCAGTATCCGCGCCTCGAAGCGGAAAGGCCGACCTCCGATCCGACAAGCACGATACTGGCGCCGGTCGAACACCTCGATCTCGCTACCGTGATCAAAGTCTCACAAGCAGTGTCGGGCGAGATCGTCTTGGAAAAACTGATTGGCGCCCTTATGCGCACGGCGATCGAGTACGCCGGCGGCGAACGTGGTCTGCTTATTCTGCCGCAGGGTGATGAATATCGGATTGATGAGTATCGGATCGTGGCGGAGGCCACAACCCATAGTGATACCGTGGCGGTCGGCCTGAGACAAGCGAGCGTCACTGCTATGGATCTGCCAGAGTCGATTTTCCACTACGTCCTGCGAACCAAAGAAAGCATTCTTCTGCACGATGCCTGGGCAAAGAACCCGTTTTCTGCAGATGATTATATTTGTCGATGCAATGCGCGTTCAGTACTCTGTATTCCGCTGCTCAAGCAGACAAGGCTCATTGGAGTACTCTACCTCGAAAACAATCTGGCCCCGCATGTTTTCACTCCCGCCCGGATGGCCCTTCTCAAGCTGCTCGCCTCGGAGGCGGCAGTCTCACTGGAAAACACGCGTCTTTATCGCGATCTTCAAGAACGAGAGGCAAGAGTTCGGCGGCTGGTCGACTCCAACATCATCGGCATCTTCATCTGGGATCGAGACGATCGGATCATTGACACAAACGAAGCCTTTATCCAAATGATCGGATATAGCCGTGACGATATCGGCTCTAGCCACATACGCTGGAGGGAACTCACGCCTGTCGAGTGGCGCGACACGGACGAGCAGCGCTTGGCGGATTTGAAGACAATTGGGATTGCCCAACCTTACGAGAAGGAGTTCCTCAAAAAGGACGGCGAACGCGTGCCGGTACTGGTAGGCGCCGCGATCTTTGAAAGCTCGCCGCAAGAGGGCGTCGCCTTCGTTGTCGATCTGACCGACCGCAAGCGCGCCGAGGCGGCAATGCGCGAAAGCGAACGGCGCTACCATGAAGCGCAGACGCAGTTAGCGCTCGCAAACCGCGTCGCGAGCGTCGGACATCTCTCGGCGTCGATTGCTCACGAACTCAACCAGCCACTGTCCGGCATCATCACGAACGCCAGCACCTGCCTGAGAATGCTGGCCGCCGATCCGCCCAATGTCGACGGCGCGTGCGAGACTGCCCGGCGCACGATCCGCGATGCGAACCGCGCATCGGATGTGGTCACGCGATTGCGCTCGCTCTTCGCCAACAAAAACACAGTGATCGAATTCGTGGATCTGAATGAGGCGGCGCGAGAAGTGATTGCGCTCTCATTGAGTGAACTCCAAAGAAACCAGGTAATTCTGCAGTCGAAGTTTGCGGACAACCTCCCGCCCATCACAGGCGACCGTGTCCAGCTACAGCAGGTTATATTAAATCTGCTTCGGAACGCCTGGGAGGCGATGAGCGGCGTCGACGATCGTCCACGACAGCTAGTAATCAGAACCGAGCGAACAGAAGGCGATTGCGTGTGTCTAACCGTGCAAGATTCGGGGGTGGGCCTCGACCCGCAAGCGGTCGAGCGCCCCTTCGAAGCGTTCTATACCACGAAGAGCGGAGGTATGGGGATCGGTCTGTCCGTCAGCCGCTCCATTATCGAGAGTCATCAGGGCCATCTGTGGGCGGCGCCCAATGATGGTCCGGGGGCCACATTTTCGTTTACTATTCCTCTCGAATCCGAGGGTGTGACCGGCGGCTTCAATGTTGGGGCCATTCGGACCTCCGGCGGAACGGATTCGGAGCACGTTAGGAGGAATCCGTGATGGTCATACGTTCGCTCGTGACGGTCGTTGATGATGACGAGTCCGTGCGCGAATCGCTCCCCGATCTGCTGAGACAGTTTGGCTTCGCGGTCCAGGCATTCTCGTCTGCGGAGGAGTTCCTGGCGTCTGATGATCTCAGCCGTACCGGATGCCTCATTCTCGACATCGCCATGCCGGGCATGACCGGCCCCGAACTGCATCAGGAGTTGAAGAACCGCCGGCAAGAGATACCGATCGTCTTCATCACTGGTTACGGGGATGAGAGCATCCGTCCGCGCGTACTCAAACAGGGCGCCGCAGAGTGCCTATTCAAGCCATTCAGCGAGACGGCTCTGCTCGAGGCGCTCAATACCGCACTTCGAGTGAACTGAGCCATCCGTCACGCTTTGACGCCCAGGAGGGATACACAATGAATTCATCGATCGCACATAGTGACGAACTGAGGTCATCATCCCTGCCGCATCCCACACCAATCGTGTTCGTTGTTGACGACGACATCTCGGTGCGCGAGTCGCTGGAATTGCTGATTGACTGGGCAGGATGGCGACCGGAGACATTCTCGTCCGCGCAGGCGTTCCTCGCCCGTCCACGAGTCCTGGCTCCAAGCTGTCTGGTGCTTGACGTTTCTCTTCCAGACCTCAATGGGCTCGATCTGCAGGCGCGCGTCGCCGCTCGGAGTGACATGCCGATTATCTTCATCACGGGCTACGGCGATGTGCCGATGACGGTCCGGGCCATGAAGGCGGGAGCGGTCGAGTTCTTGACAAAGCCATTCGGCGACGAGGAGCTGCTGAGCGCCATTCGGAACGCCATCGAGCGCAGCCACACGGCGCTTGATCACGAGGCAGAGATACGGGCGCTCCAGGACTGTTACGCATCACTCAGTCCTCGCGAACGGGAAGTCATGGCGTTAGTGGTCTCCGGCCTGCTGAATAAACAGACTGGCGGCAATCTGGGCATTAGTGAGATTACGGTGAAAGCGCACCGGGGCAAGGTGATGGGGAAAATGAAGGCCGACTCTCTCGCCGACCTCGTAAAAATGGCCGAGCGCCTCCACCTGGCGCCGGCGCCGAAAATCTGACACTTCGCCGACCAGTCATTCACCGCCAGGGACGACCGATTGCCCTCAAGTCTGCCCCGCGGATGAGGCGTAAGCGGGCGGTATGGACGTTTTATTCCTTCCAGGGATCTTCGGAGCTATTTTGCGTGCGGCGCGCGCGTGCTCCAGCCCACCACCATGGATCGCAGGGTGTCCCATCCGTCGACCAGCACCAGGATAACATGCGGGATCACGAAGGCGGCGAAGTACCACATCAGCCAGAAGTGCCAGATGCGGGCAAGGTCGTAGCCGCCGAAGAGCCCCTGAAGCCATCCCAGCTGCTGGGGCTTGTGGATCGCCCACCCCGTCAGCACGGAGAGCGTCGCCGCCACCGGCATGCTGGCGTAGGCGCCGCGCTGAAGGGCATTGTACTTCGACAAGATGACGGGATGCTTCCAGGGCTTGCGCAGAAGTTTCGCGGGGACAATGCCGAGGTAGTAACGGATCATGGCGAACGTTTCGGCGGGATCGGTCCGGCGCGGAAGCAGAGCTTTATAGCCGCCGCCCAGCGAAAGTCCCAGAAGGTAGAGCACGCCATTCGCCATAAAGAGATAGGCAAACAGCCAGTGCAGATTTAAGGCGTTCGCGAGCAGCCCCGTTCCCAAACTCGTATGGTTGTAGACCCAATCGTTGGCCGCAGGCAGTGTGTCCGCCTGCGTCGATCCGGGCAGCGCATAGCCGTGAAGATGCGCGTGCATGACGATCCAGCGGCCGAGATCGGCAATGTAGTCGTCGCTCGCCGTCGTCTCATTCCAGGCGTGCTTATAAACGGGCGCCGCCCAGTAGATCGACATCCCGCTCAGTCCAAGCCCCAGCAGCAGTGGAATATTCAGCCAGTGCGAGATACGCACAAGAATATGATGCTTCGGGACAACCGCGACCGACTCCGGCGCGGCGGGTATCGCGTGTGCGACCGCCATAACGTTATGCTCCTCTTACGCCGACTCGCGGCGCTTCTGATTTGGGAACGCAGAAGCAATGTAAAAAGTTCAATCCTAAATTTCGTGAAGAGTGAGGAGGCCACCGGACACTGTATGTCGAAACATCCAATACCACAATACGAGAAGGATTGGATAGTTTATGAGTCACTGTCGATCGGCGAGTCTTTTCCTCATCGCCGCCCTTGCCGTCTCCGCAGCCCCGATTGCCCACGGCGCCCCCAAACCCAAAGCGACGCCCAAGAAGCCAGCGCAGCCGGGCGTGCGCGGTACACAGCAGATGGCGGGCGCTCAGGGCGCTTTCGGCGAGACCTATACGCTCAAAAGCGGCTTCAATTTCACGCTCGTCTCGGCTGAATACTCCCTGAGCCGCGTCTCGGCCCAAGAAACCCTTTACGCGGACGCCGGCGATAAACTGCTCGTGCTGCACTACCGCATCAAGAATTCCGCCAAGGACGATATGTTTTTCGATCGCTCCGTCCACACGCTCAACGCCATCGATTCCAAAGGCGAAGGACACACTGGCGGCAGCATTATTGGCCGCACCAGCACCGGCGCCGCGATTGAACCCACCCTCAAGCCAGGACAGGGCTACAACGACTGCTACACCGCGATCAAAGTCCCGGCGCAAGGAGCGGTTGCGAAGCTGATCCTCAACCAGGGGCGCCTGCACACCAGCGAAGATGTGATCCGCTACACGATCGGCGAAGGCAAAAACGCGATCGCTCCCCTCCCCGACTACGCCCGCGACCCCGCCGACCCGAGTGGAGACAGCGTTCTTGCACAGATTCCCGCGAAACTGGGCGTCTCCTACCCGCTTCAGGAAACCGACCTCACTCTGGAAAAGGTGGAATTTACGGATCAACCCATTCGAGACAGCGCGCCGGACGACGGTAAACGATATCTTGTCGCCACCGTTCTGATCAAAAACCAGACTAGCGACGAACTCGGCCTTTACGTCAGCATGTTCACCGCGAAAATCGCCAACGCGGACGGCGACACATTCGACTCCAAGGGGCTTCTGCGCACAAACAGCGATGAAAATCTGGACGCCAAACTCAAGTCCGGCGGGACCTACCGCGCCCGCTGGTACTTCAGTGTTCCCAAGGATGGCTCGCTCAAGACCATCATTATCGCCGAGAGCGAATCGCATCAATATACGTTCGACATCTCGAATGTGAAGTAGACGTCGGCTCCTACTCCCCGCTCTGTTCGATCAGCTTCGCCACCAGGCCGGTCCATCCGGTCTGGTGACTGGCCCCAATTCCCGCGCCGTTGTCGCCGTGGAAATATTCGTGAAAGAGGATCAAGTCCTTCCAATATGGGTCGGTCTGGAACTTCTCCAGCGATCCGAAAACGGGGCGGCGGCCGTCGGCGCCTCGGGTGAAGGTGCGGGTCAGGCGACGGCTGAGTTCGGCGGCGATTTCGGCCAGGGAGAGCTGCTGGTCGGATCCGGTGGGGAAGGTGACGGGGAAGTCGGGGCCGAGGTAGTAGTCGAACTTTTGCAGGGCCTCGATGATTAAGTAATTGAGCGGAAACCAGATCGGGCCGCGCCAGTTGGAGTTGCCGCCGAATAATCCTGTGGTGGATTCGGCGGGTTCGTAGTCCACACGGTACTCCGTGCCATCCACATGCATGGAGACGGGGTGGTCGCGATGATACTGGGACAGAGCGCGCAGGCCGGTGGGGGCCAGGAACTCGGTCTCATCAAGCATCTTCTCCAGAATTATGCGCAGACGCTCGGGGTTCACGATGGAAAGCAGACGCCGGTCGTGATCGCCGACAGAGTGCAGATCGGCGACGTTACGACAGAGGTCCGGGCGGTTGTTGACGAACCATTCGACGCGCGCCTTGAAATCTTTGAGCGTCTCATACTGCGATTCTTCAATGGTCTCCACAGCGAGCAGCGGGATCAGTCCCACCATGGAGCGGACGCGCATGAACTCGTGCGTGCCGTCCGGGCGGTGCAGCACGTCATAGTAGAATCCATCGGTCTCGTCCCACAGGTCTTCGTCGGTCTCGCCGAAGTTGTTCATCGCGTGCGCGATGTAAACAAAGTGCTCGAAGAACTTGGTCGCCATGTCCTCGTAGGAGAGATCCTCGCGGCACAGCTCCAGCGCGATCGTCAGCATATTCAGGCAGTACATCGCCATCCAGCTCGTACCGTCCGACTGCTCCAAATACCCGCCGGTCGGCAGCGGCTGGCTGCGGTCGAACATGCCGATGTTGTCCAGCCCCAGAAAGCCGCCCTGGAAAACGTTCTTCCCCTCCAGGTCTTTGCGGTTAACCCACCAGGTAAAGTTCAGCAGCAGCTTGTGGAAGATCTTTTTGAGAAAAACAGTGTCGCCCTGGCCGCCGCGCACACGCCGCTCGATCTGGTAGACGCGCCACGCGGCCCAGGCATGGACCGGCGGGTTGACGTCGCCGAACGCCCATTCATAAGCGGGAAACTGACCGTTCGGATGCTGATACCATTCGTGCGTCAGCACGAGCAATTGGTGTTTGGCGAACTGGGGATCGATCACCGCGAGCGGGATACAGTGGAACGCCAGATCCCAGGCGGCGAACCAGGGGTACTCCCAGGTGTCCGGCATGGACAGGACATCGGAGCAGTTGACATGCCGCCAATCGTGATTGCGCGCATTTTCACGCCCGGCGGGCGGAGGCGGCTGCGTGGGATCGCCGTCAAGCCAGCGCTGGACGTTGTATCGATAGTACTGCTTTGACCAGAGCATGCCCGCGAAGGCCTGACGCTGCACATTGCGCGAGTCTTCACTCAGTTCCGGCGACCCGATCGCGCCGTAAAAATCGTCGGCTTCGGCGATTCGGGCCTCAAACAGGCTGTCGAAACCCGGCCCGAGCAGCTCGGCGCTCGGGCGGCGCGGCGTCAGCCGAAAGCGCAGGCAGGTTTGACCGCCCGGCTCGACTTCCACGGTGTAACGCGCCGCCGCCTTGGTCCCCGTCTGAGCGGGATTGACGCACTCATGCTCCCCATGAACGACGTAGTCATGAAAGGCGTCCTTGGTGTAGGGGTTCTTGCCGGCAGTCGTTCCGTAAAGCTTCGCTGAGTTCGTCTCGTTCTCCGTGAAAAGCATCTCCGGCTCGTTCAAGCAAAGCAGGCGGCGCAGGCCCATTTCCGCATGATGCGCCTCAATGGCGCACACACCCTCCGCGCCGGCTGTCGCGGTCAGAGTCCCCTTCGGGCTTACATAGCCCCAATCCCAGGTGTTGCGAAACCAGAGAGTCGGCAGAATATCCAGCGTCGCCGTCTCCGGTCCACGGTTATGGACAGTGATCCGGATCAGGATATCCTCGGGACTGGCCTTGGCGTACTCGACAAAGACATCCCAGTAACGGTTCTCGTCGAACACTCCCGTATCAAGCAGCTCATACTCAGGCTCGTGCTTACCGCGCCGGGCGTTCGTCTCGACTAAGTCTTGATAGGGAAACGCACGCTGGGGATACTTGTACAGAAACTTCATGTACGAGTGCGTCGGCGTGCTGTCGAGATAAAAATAATACTCTTTGACATCCTCGCCATGGTTGCCCTCGGGACCGGAAAGCCCAAAGAGACGCTCCTTCAGAATGGGGTCCTGCCCATTCCAGAGCGCCAGCGCAAAGCACAGCTTTTGGTCGTCGTCACAAACGCCGCCTAGCCCGTCCTCACCCCAGCGATACGCCTTGGACCGCGCCCAATCATGCGGAAAATAAGTCCACGCCGAGCCATCGGCGCTGTAGTCCTCACGCACGGTCCCCCAGGCCCGGTCGCTCAGATACGGCCCCCACCGCTTCCACTCCACCTGCGCCGGCCCCGGCGCGCACTCTTCGACGCGGCGACGCTCGTTGTCTAAGATTGTCATACGCAAGTATTCGGGAAGGGACGCGCCGTGTCCTGCGTGGGATTTACGAAAATATGGTGAAACGAACCTGGTAGGAAATCCGTTAAGGAGAGAAGAATATTTCCCGTATCGAGCCATCTTCAATTTACATTCGACCGGAGCCTCCTCATGAAAGCCTTATACGGCGCCGTCGCCATGATCGTGTCCATCGCCGCCCTCAGTCACGCCGAGACGCCGCTTCCTGACAAACCGATCCACCTGACCGGATCCGTCGTGACACCGGACAAAAAACCCGCGACGGACACCTCCGTCGTTCTGATCATCGCCGATCAGAAAACCCATCGTGTGATCTTCACGAAGACGATGCAGGTTGACCAAAACGGCGCTTACGACATCACCCTGCCGCCGTCGGTTTTCAAATCGGCGGCAAGCGAGAAAACCAGCTTCGTCAGCTACGCGCGATCACCCCAGGGCGTCACGATTGAAACTTTAGGGGGCGTCATGACGTTAGCCCCGTTCACTCGTGTGCGCCTGCGTTTGATCGGCGAAGACGGAAAGCCTTTGCTACACACCCGGATCTCTCCGGTGTTTTTCATGAAAACAGGGCGTTACGGATTTTGGGATTCGGTGGCGGGCAGTCAATGGGATGTTCTGACAGATTTGCAGGGGTACGCCGTGTTCGAAGGATTGCCTCAAGGCGCTACCGTGCGGTTTTTCATCAATGACAAGCGCTATATCGCCAAGGAAGATGCGAACATCGCGCTCGCCTCCACGGATCAGACACCCGACCAGACCATTACGCTCATCCATGGCGGCGCCATCACGGGCGTCGTCCGATTTACCGGCTCAGGCAAGTTCGCCGCCGGAGCCGCAGTCGCGGCCTTCGGGATCGACGGCAGAGGCATCGGTTGGGGGCAGACGAATCTCCATGGGCGCTACACGATCTCTCACCTTCCCCCGGGCAGTTACGATGTCGAAATCGACACGGAAGAGCGCCGCAGAAACGGCGTAGACCGTGCGCGATGGTCGCAGTGGACGGCAGCCGCCATATCTCCCGTTGCGGTATCGAACGGCAAGACCTCCTCCGGCGTCGACTTCACGCTGACCCACGGCGCATTGATCTCCGGCCACGTCACGGATCAGCAGACCGGCAAGCCGGTGGCCAGCGCGGACATCACGGTGCAGGGTCCCGCGCATCGAAAAATCGACGACTACAGATCGACTTTGAGAACAGGGGACGATGGCGCATACAGTGTGCGCGTTCCCGCCGGCCATCAATTCATTAAGGCCGCGAACCATGGCGTCCCGGGCGCACCTGCCTCACAATCGTTCCAGGTCAAGGAGGGAGAAACAAAGCAGGTGGACTTTCAGGTCATCTCCCCAAAGCCGCCAGTCACGGTCACGGTGCAGGGGGTCGTCGTGGGAGCGGAGGGAGCGCCGGTCTCTGGCGCCGAAGTGGATTTGCAGGGCGCATATCTCCCTGACCCAACCTGCACAACGGACGCTCAGGGAAAGTTCACATTCGATTTGAATTCTGGCCGTGATGGCGTGGCGCTCCGCGCCCGCAGCGGCGCATTGGCGACACAAAGCGCCACACCGGCGCCTGCGGACGGATCGCCGGTGACACTGCGTCTCGCGGCCAATACTCTGTGCGTCTTCCAGGGGCAAGTCACCGACCGTGAAGGGAAACCGATTTCCCTCGTCAAAGTGTCGCTCATTCACCAGTTGAACAGCGGCTTCGGTTTGCCTTCTATAACGGTCTCCACGGACGCCTCAGGGAAATACACATTCGCGCCCAATTACAGCGACGCCGAATACAGCATCTGCGCCGAGGCCCCTGGATACGCACGCAATGATACGAGACAAACGCCCGAAGCGGGCAAAACACGGGATGTTCCCCCACTCGTTCTGGCGAAGGCCGACAGTTTCGCAGGCGGCGTCGTGCTTGACCCACGGGGCAAACCGGTCGCCAACGCCGCCGTTGAGGATATGGACGTTACCGACGTCAAGGCTGTCACCAGCAAAGACGGGCGGTTCCATCTGAGCGGCGTTCCGAGTGACGTCACGAACATCAATATCGTGGCTCCGGAAGGGCGCCAGGCTCTGACGCGGATCTCTTCCGACCGGGACGACAATGAAATCAGGGTCAAATCTCAGGCCGAACAGGAAGAAGAAAGCAAGCATTTCGAAGCGCTCATGGAAGCCGATACGGACAAGCATGGCGACGGGGCGGATGCACACGTAT
This sequence comes from Capsulimonas sp., assembly GCF_039929585.1. Taxonomy (NCBI): domain Bacteria; kingdom Bacillati; phylum Armatimonadota; class Armatimonadia; order Capsulimonadales; family Capsulimonadaceae; genus Capsulimonas; species Capsulimonas sp. The sequence goes on along the minus strand of NZ_JBDSQY010000191.1, from coordinate 17,747 downwards.
TGCTTCAGGCCGCCCAGACGAAAGCCGCCCGCGAAGGCAAAAGCGTCCTGCTGATCTTTCACGCCTCCTGGTGCGGCGGCTGCATATTGCTGGACTACTTCCTCCAAGACCCCAAAATCAAGCCCATTATGGAGTCGCGCTTCGTCATCCAAAATTTGGACATCTGGGAGGAGGGCGACAAGAAGAAATGGGAGAACCCGGGCGCGCGGGAAATCAACACCCAGTACGGCGGCCCCAACAATATTCCATTCTGTGTCGTGCTCGACCCCGTCGGAAAGAAACTGGGCGATTCGAAACGCAACGGCGAGAATATGGGAATGCCCACACGGCCCGCCGACATTCAGTTTTTTCTCAAGATGTTCAAACAAGCCCAGCCAGATCTTTCGGACGCCGAAATTCTCACGCTTCGAGATGGATTGAAGCGGCACAGTCCCCTTTGATGCCAAGTACACCCTTTGCGGAGATAACACCATGAACAATTCCATCGCTTGTTACGCCATCACCGCACTTTTGCTCTCTTTCAGTCCTCAAGGATACGCCGCACCGGCGGCGCCGGCCAAGCCATTTCACATTACGGGAAAGGTAGTCATGCCGGACGGCAAGCCAGCGGCGGGCGCAATCGTCACACTTCTGATCGGGGATGAAAAGACGAACCAAGTCATCGTCCGGAAAACCGCCACGCTGGACGCGAGCGGCGCTTACGACCTTGTTCCTTCTAAGCTTCCCCCCCCGGGCCATTCTCACTGGGCCTCCGTGCTTTATGCGAAGTCCGCACAGGGAATCGCCATTTGCACCTTTGGGCCGGAGCCGTCGGTGCTGGCGCCGTTCACGCGCTTGAGCCTGCATCTCAAGGACGATCAAGGAAAGCCCGTCGCGCATGTGCGTCTTTCCCCAGCGGCCTTCCACAGGGAAAAAAGCTACTTAGGATGGAGCAAAATCGGCGGCAATGGATGGAGCGTTGTCACAAACGCGCAGGGGGACGCCGTTCTCCCAAATCTGCCGCAGGGTTATGAAATGAATATCCGTGTCGATGACACACGGTTCGCGCAGCTGAATTGGAAAAGCCAGATTACGCTTGCCGCGGCGGCGCAGACGCCTGACAAGACGATCACACTGGCTTACGGAGGCGGCATCGCGGGCGCCGTGCGCTTTCAAGACGGCAAGCCGGGCGCCGGAGTGACCGTGCAGGCGACTGAACTCGGCGATGATGCGACGGGAACGGGATCCATTCAAACCGATTCTCAGGGGGGCTACTCATTCTCGGGATTGCCCATCGGCCTTTATAATGTCGAAATCCTGACGGAGAAAGGTTATTGGCAGGCTTCGAATGATCCCAAAAACCCGCACTGGGAAAACTGGACCGCCGCGGCTCGCACCGCCGTCATGACACGCAAGGGCAAGACCATCCCCGGAGTCGATCTTACGCTCACTCATGGGGCCTTGATCTCGGGCCGTGTTCTCGATAAAAGCAAGGGAACGCCGATTGCCGGCGCCAGCGTCAACGTCAGTGGCCCGGCGCACCCGTCGAACTCGCGCTTCTCCATGGGTGTGCAAACGGGCGCGGACGGATCCTATGAGATCCGAGTCCCCGCCGGCCGACAGTCTGTCTCTGTCTATGTGAATGGGTCCGACGAGTACAATGAGACGCAGGAGACGCAGGTCGCGGACGGCGAGACAAAGACAATAGACTTCCAGGTCGCCGCCGCCAAACCACAGGTGGCGATCTCCGGCGTCGTCGTCGGGCCGGACGGCGCTCCGGTCGCGGGCGCGGAGGTTTCGCTGCAAGATTACACGCGCCAGCCGGCGAAACAGATTACGGATGCGCAGGGAAAATTCGCGTTCGAGCCCTCGTTCGCCAATTCCGACACCTGGCTGTACGCCCGTTCGGACTCGCTGGCGACATCAATGGTCCAGGCTCCAGAAGACGGATCAGCCGTCACGCTGAAGCTGGCGGAAAATAATCTTTGCGTCTTTCAGGGACAGGTCAGCGACCAAGAGGGCAAACCGATCCCCCATATCAAAGTGGCGCTGATCCGATGGACACAAAATCACGGCGGCTCGGATGTCGCCTCAGTCACCACGGACGAATCTGGTCGTTACGCCTTTCCGCCCGATCTTTCTGGCGCCAAGTACAGCGTCCGCGCGGAAGCCGCAGGATATGCGACCAAGTATTCCGATAATCTAGCGACGATTTCAGGCAAAACGGTGGATATCCCCAGCCTTGTCTTAGTGAAAGCCGACAGTTTCGCCGGCGGCGTCGTGCTTGATCCCAAGGGAAAACCCGTCGCGGACGCCAAGGTCCGATGCTACGACCTCAAGAACCTGGAAGTAATAACCGATAAAAACGGTCGATTTCATCTCGCCGGAGTTCCACGGGACAATACCAGGGTGGGTGTCGAAGCTCCGGAAGAGCGCCGGGCGTCGGTTCAAATCTCATCGGGAAGCGACGACAATGAGATCACGGTAAAATCCCGCGCCGAGCAGGAGGAAGAGGGCAAGCGTTACGTCGCTCTGCGGGACGCCGACACGACGAACCACGGCGACGGCCGCGACGCCCACGTCCTGCTCAAAGCCGCTCAGGACAAGGCGGGCGCAGAGGGCAAGAGCGTTCTGCTCGTCTTCCACGCCACCTGGTGCGGTCCCTGCTTTATGCTGCACCGTTACCTCGAAGATCCCAAGGTCAAGCAAGTCTTGGACAAGCACTTCGTCGTTCAAGATCTGGACATCTGGGAGAACGACGACAAGAAGAAGTACGAGAACCCCGGCGGCGCAGATATCTACAAGCAATACGGCGGCCCCAGCAGCATCCCGTTCTATGTCGCGCTCGATCCACAGGGGAAGAAGCTCGGCGACTCGATACATCACGGCGAGAACATGGGCATGTCGACCAGCTCCGGCGACGTGCAGTTCTTCCTGGACACGCTCAAACAGGCGCAGCCCGCGCTGACAACCGCCGAAATCGCGCTGCTCAAGGCCGAATTGAAGCAGCATGCGTCGCTGTAACCCAATCGCTTATGAACTACTACAACACATTGATCCAAATTGCGCCGGACAGCGCCGCGAAAGCCGCGAGCGCGCCTGCCGCCAAGGGCGAGAAGAAAACGATTCCGGTCCTGGAGTACGAGATGCTCTCGGAACGGCCCTATTTCTACACGCAAGAGGAGTTGCAGTTCGAGGTGGACGTACGGCGCAAAGGGATTCCCGACTCGGAGATTGCCGCCCGGCGGGAGGCGCTCTGGGCGGAGTTCTTTTCCAAACCCCACGCCTGCCTGCGGACGTCGTCGCTGGCAAAGACATACGGCTGGGGAATCCATTTCGATGGCGAAGGAAAGATCGGCCTCATTGCGGTCGAGAGTCCTGAGTATCGGGAGTTCGCTGAAAGCCCTCATCTCCAGCAGACTTTCGCCATGCGCGGGAAGCGCGTCAAGTAAACGCGCTCGGAGCGGGGGGAGCATCAAATCAGCTCGCGCAGCGTGAGGGTGACATCGCGCTCGGCTTTGTCGGCGGCGCGCAGCTTCAGGCGCATCTTTTCGCCCGGAGCTCCCTGAGCGGCCGCCGTCACGCGGTCGAACTCAGTCTCGCCGACCGGCGATCCGTTCAGCTCCACGATCTCATCGCCCACGATCACGCCGGCCTGCTCGCCGGGGCCGCCGGGGATGATTTCGGTGACGTGAAGCCCATCCCCGGCGACATCGAAGCCCACCCCGGACCGGTTGTAATCGAACGGCTTGTTTTTGATCCCGGCGTCGGTCAGAATCACGCGCGCGGCCTGATAATCGAGTGTGATCTTGAAGCGGGACAGAATGCCATAGCCGATCACGCCGTCAAAATAACCGGCGGCGAACACGCCTGTCTTTTGCAGGGAGAGATTGCCGGCGACATTATTCAGAACCGCCGTCCCCAGCTTCAGAGTTTTGAGGCGCACGACGCTGCTGCGCACGCTGCCCCCCACCCCAAGCCCCGTCACCAGATCGATATGGCGCGGGTACTTGTCCGCCAAGTGGTTGCGCTCGGCGAACTTGGCGACGATTTCAATCGATCCGCCATCGCCGGTATCCACTTGAAAACGCCCCCGCACCCCATCGATGTCCACATCCACGACCGGAACGCCGCGCGTGGGCTTGAGCTCCAGAACGACATCGCCTGTTTTCGGGGATGACGCGGCGCTGAAGGTCACCGTCTTTGCCTGATAATCAATCGACGTGACAAAATTGCACAAAAATTGGTATCCGAGCAGCCCGTCCAGCTTCGCGGATTTCGGCAAGCCGAGCACGAAGATTTGCGAGTTCGTCAGGGAGGCGCCGCCGATTGTCAGCGAATCGATCGGAACGATCCACGATTTCTGCACGCCGCCGACCCCAACCGCTGTCGTGGATTTCCCCGTCTCCGACGCGTCGATGCCCAGGCGTTTCGCCGCCTCGGGCGTCAATACGTTCGTATAGGCGTCGGTGTCCAGCCCGAAAGTGGCGGGCTTTCCATTGACCTTTACGGAGACATAGATATGCCCGCGTGAAAGCGTAAATGGGATAGTGAACGCCTTTCCATCCCGCAAGTCCGACGTCTCCTCCGGCGGAGGCGCGGCCAGCGAAGCGGAGATGGGCAAGAACGCCGCGATCCCCATGAGAATGGCGGCGGAAATGAAAACGCGCGATCGAACGGAGAGCATCAGCGTGGACGCCTTTCTTGACGGGATCGATTCTTCATACAATCCCGGCGCGTCAAAGGTTCCCGCCGTTCGAAGGGTCTCAAAGCAGCTCTCGCAGGGTCAATGTGACTTCGCGCGGGTCTTTGGAGGGCGAGCGCAGGGTCAGCTGCACCGTGTCGCCGGGAGCGCCCCGGATGGCTTGGCGCAACGCATCGAAATTGCTGTCGACAAGCAGAGCGCCGTTGACGGCGATTACTTCGTCGCCGACGGCGATTCCGGCCTGCTCCGCCGGACTGCCAGCAATCACATCCCCAACCTTCAGCGTCTCGCCAAGGATGGAAAGCCCCATCCCAGAGCGATTGTACTGGAATGGTTTGTCGTTCACACCGGCGTCGGCCAAAATCACCTTCTTGTTCTTGTAATCCAGGGTGATCTTGAAGCGCGAAAGTATGTCATACCCCAGCGTGCCCGCGACATCCGATGTCGAGAAGGCGCCCTGTGTCTGCATGGACAGATTGACGATGGCGCTTTTGATCGTCAGCGGCCCAACCTTCATCGACGGAACGCGAACGACACTGCTCCGATCTTCTCCGCCCACCCCCACCCCCGTCACCACGTCGAGACGTGGATGGTACTTCTCCCGCAAGCCATGACGCTTCACAAAGGGAGTATTGACATCGACCGATCCCGAATCCCCGGTATCGATCTGGAACCGTCCTCGTTTTCCATCCAGATCGGCGTCGATCCCCGGAACGTTTCCCGTGAGCGCCATGGGCAAAGCGGTCCCTTCGGTCGGCGACGGCGGCGCGTCGCGAAACGTCACCGTCTTTGCCTGATAGTCGATGGTCGTGACGAACCGATGCAAAAATTCGTAGCCCAGCAGGCCGTCGGCTTTCAGGACATGCGGCAGGTCAACAAGAAAAACCGGCGAGTTCTTCAGCTCCGCGCCGCCCACCTTCAGCGTCTCCAGCCGCCCAAGCCAGGTCTGCTGCTGACCACCGACTCCAGTCGTCACAATTGGCCGATCGGTATCGAGTGTGGCCACCCCCAGCCGCTTCGCCGCATCGGTCGAGAGAATATCGGCGCCCGCGCCGCTGTCGAGCACAAATACGCCCGGCTTGCCGTTGATCTCCACGGTAATAAAGATATGGCCGAAGGACAGCGTCATGGGAACCGTGACGGGCTTGCCGTCCGGCAGATCCGATACGGCCGCCAAGGCGCGTATCGGAACAAATGTGGACATTGCCGCCAGGAAAACAGCTAAAGCAACAGCGGCGCAAGGCCGCGCTTTCAAAATCATGAGGCATCCTTTTTTGGAGCGAGTCTCTCAAAAATCGCCGCGCCTAAAGCAATTCGTGCAGCGTCACGGTCACTTCCCGGATCGACTTGTCGGCAGAGCACAGCTTGATCTTTACCGCTGCGCCCGGCTTGGCGAACAAGGCGGCGGCAAAGTCAATGGAATTGGTGTCGATGGAAACGCCATTGATTTCCAGCATCTCGTCTCCGACTTTCACGCCGGCCTCCTCGCCTGGCCCGGCGGGAACAAGATCGGAAACGACGGCTGCGCCACCTACCACGGAAAAACCGATCCCCGACCGGTTATATTCAAACGCCGGCTCCTCGGCGTTAGCTTTTTCTAATACGATTTTGTTCGACGGATAGTCAAGAGTGACCCGAAATCGAGAAAGCACCTCGAATCCCAGAAGCCCGTCGAACTTCGAATCCGTCAGCGCTCCCTTCGTTTGCAGGGAGATATGGCCAATAAGATTCTTGATTTTTTGTGTCCCTAGCGTCAGCGTTTGAATCCGAACGACCCGACTGCGCACCTCTCCGCCAAGTCCAAGCCCGGTGACCGTATCGAAATGGCGTGTATATTTTTCGAACAGATGATTACGCTCCGAGAAAGGACGATTGATGTCGATAGCAGCATTGTTTCCTGTATCGACTTTAAAGCGCCCCCGCTTACCGTCTACATCGATTTCGACGCTTGGGATATTTCCGATCAGTTTGAACGGGATCGTGGTTGCGTCATCCACCCGGAATGCTTTCCCTCGAAATGTGACGGTCATTGCCTGATAATCGATCGTCGTCACAAAATGGTGCAGGAAGTTATATCCCAGGATCCCCTGAGCGGGAAACTGGGGCGGAAAGTTTATCAACACTGCTGCGGATTGATGCAATTCCGCTCCGCCAATCTTCAGCGAATCGATCCTCGCCCACCGTCCGGGAGCCTCGATCTGGCCTCCGGTTCCAGAAATGATCATGGTATCGTCAGACGGTTGAGCTGTTACGCCGTAAAACTTCGCGATGCCGTCGTCCAGCATATCGAGTTCCGCTCCGCTATCCAAGATGAACGTCATCGGGATAGAGTTGACCTGAGCCGAAATGGAGATCAAGCCGCTGGAGATTTTCATCGGGAACGTGACAGAGCCTCCCTCTATTGAAGCAGAAACATCCGGCTCGGACGGCGGCTCCCCAAGAACGCGTCCGTCACCAGACATGAAGCCGCACAACAGAATAGCGGTGGTCAAAAAAACGCGACAACCATGGCGCGAGAAAGAAGTCATTCCGGTTCCTCTTCAAAATCGAGTATCGATGGATTACAGACGAACGCCGTTCGCCGTCAGAATGATCCGGCTGCCCGGGTAGTCGAAGGTTATCGTGAAACGCTCCAGGACGCCGGTCCCCACAACACCCGCCGTTTTGGCGTCCGCGAAGGAGCCTTGCGTTTGCCGCGACATTTCGGCGACCACTCCATCCACGGCGGCGGTCCCCAGCTGGAAGCTGTCCAATTGGATCCAATCACTTTGCGTGGCGCCGCCGACGCCCCGCCCAGTCGCGGCCTGCCCGCTGTGCGCGTAGCGATCGCGCAGATGATATTTCGCGACAAAGGGCGCGTTGAGGATTACCGTCCCGCCGTACCCCGTATCGACGACGAACCGCCCGATCCACCCGCCGGCCTGTCCGACAACCGTGGGGGCGCCGCCGCTCAAAACAAAGGGCAGCGACCATTGGCCCGGCGGCGCGGCGCCCGGCCGCCGCAGGACGATCGTGTGACTGTTGAAGTCGAAGGTCACGACGTAGTTTCGCAGAAATCCATACCCCAGCAGCCCATCGCACTTCACGCTCCGCGAGACATTCAGAAGAAACGCCGGCGAGTTTTGCACGCGAACGCCTCCAACCTGCAAAGTCGAGAGGGTCACAGGGTATGCCCGCGCTGTGCCCCCGCCGCCGGTCACCACGGCGCTGTCTCCTTTGGGGGCGCTGGGAAGACCCAGGCGGCTCGCCGACGCCGTATCGACAATATCCGCCCCGGAACCGGTGTCCACCACAAACGTCGCCGGCCTCCCATTGACCCGCACTGCGACATAGATGTGTCCCTTGGTCAAGGTGAACGGGATCACGGCGAGGACTCCGGGAGAGGCTTGCCCCGCGTGCGCCGCAGTGATGGAACTGAGAAGGAGCGCCGCGACGCACATGCGACACGGCATACGGTAATCAAGCTTCATCGAATTAGGGGATCTCTCTTTGCTTCGATCTTATCTGAGAGGTTTTCACGGGCAAAGTTGCAGTGAATTTCCATGCATACAGATACGGCGCGCGGTTGCACGGCTCCTGTCCATTATGCTATAATAACTCCTCGTTGAGGGCCCATAGCTCAACGGTTAGAGCAGCCGGCTCATAACTGGTTGGTTGGGGGTTCGAATCCCTCTGGGCCCACTTTCCCCCTCACCCATTCTCGATTAATCGTCAGGCGTCTGTTTGCGCTCGGTAAGCGCTGGGCGTCATGCCGAACACCGACTTGAACCGGCGCGCAAAATAGTTCGCATCTGGCCATCCCACCCGAGCGCCGATCTCGCTGATTGGGTGATCGGTCGCAATCAGAAGGCTGGCGGCGAGTTCCGCCCGATGCCGAGCTAAATACTGCATCGGTGATTGTCCCGTCGCGGCTTTGAACAGGCGGGTCAAGTAAGATGGATTCAGCCGAGTGAGTTCGGCGAGGCGGGTGAGATCCCATTCCTCGTCGCAGGAATCTTCCAGAAGCTGCATCCCCTGACGCACGGCGGCATGTAAGCCCCCTTCTCGTTTCCGTTCGTTCGGATAGATGCACTGTCCCAGATAACCCAGCAGCACCAGCAGGCGCCCCGCCCGTACGGTGAATGGCTCGTCGGGAAAATTCGACAGCGGGCTCAAATTCGCCGCGGCGCCGTGCGTTTGTTCTTCGGTCAGCCTGCGATGCAGAACGCCGCGCACTTGCGGCGCCAGCGGCTCCACCCACAGGAGCTTGGACACCGCCGCATCATCCCCCAGGAGCGCAAGCTCGCGCCGCAGCAGCTGAGGGGCGCAGCAGCAGTTGTACACATGCAGGTTCTTGCAGTCTAAATATTCATGCCACGCCCCCGGGCGCAATACGAAAAAGTCCCCGCGCTGGATCGTCTGAGCGCCATGGATAGAAATATGCGTTCCCGTTCCGCCGGCGACAAGCACAAGCTCCAGGAAGTCATGGTCGTGCGCGTAATTGTCTCCCTCCATGATAGGATCGCCCACAAAGAGCCGCGCCCCTTCGTCGCTAAAAAAGTCTTCCCTCGACAAGTGAAACATTCTCACGCCACGCATGCTCGTATTATGAAGTATCGCGATTGGGATGTCAATTTTGTGCTATTACTGAGGCAATACTGTCCTTACGGCGTCGGGCAGTACAGTGGTATCATTGTCCATGCGATTGGAACGAGAAGGCGAGATGTAAGATGTTAAACCGACGATCTTTTTTGCTGCTTGGCCTGAGCAGCGCGCTGCCCAGCTGGCTGCCGCTGAAGGCGCGCCCCGTGAAAAACAAAACCACCCCACTCATCCTGGACCGTCAGGCGCTTGTCACCCGGCATAATGTCCGGCGAACGCAACTCAGCACGCGCAGTCCGCTTCAGGTGGGCAACGGAAGCTTTGCGTTCGGCGCCGATATCACGGGTTTACAGACATTCGTCCCGTTCAACACGATGTCCGATTGGGGATGGCATGCCGAGCCGCTGCCGACCGGTCAGAAGCCTTCGGATTTCCGGGGAACGGTCTTTGAGACGCACGGCCGCCCCACGCGTTATCCCAGCTGGAGTAAGGAGCAGCCGGAGCTCGGCGCCTGGCTCTACGCCAACCCCAATCGGATTAATTTAGGCCGCATCGGCCTGGTCCTGAACAAAGCCGATGGCTCGGAAGCGTCGGCAAACGATCTGACCGATTGCGTGCAGGACCTCGACCTCTGGAGCGGGACCCTGGACAGCCGGTTCCAGCTGGAAGGCCAGTCGGTGCGCGTCGAAACCGCGTGCCACCCCGACCAGGACACAATCGCCGTTCGCATTTACTCGCCGCTGATCGCTTCGGGGCGACTGTCCGCCTTTCTGCACTTTCCACGCGATGACGGACGGGAGTTCGCGGACTATGTCGGCGCTTGGGACGGCGACGGCCAGCATCAGTCCGAAATCGTCGCGCAGCATGCGCAGCGAGCCGATCTCGTACATCGCCAGGACGAAGCACAGCATCACGCCGCGCTGTCCTGGGGACCGAAGATGAGCTTCCAGCCGCCCACCGCGCCGACGACGGCGCAGCCACTGGCGATCACCAAGGCGGAGTACGGTTCGGGTGAGCATCAAGCCGACGTGACCGCGCTGCTGCAAAAGGCGATCCGCGACAATCAATTGTCGATGGATGTCACGAACGATACGATGGGCGGCGATCCCGCGCTCCATGATCCGAAGATCCTGCGTATCGACTATACGCTCGGCGGCAAAACGCAGCACGCGGAAGTGGGCGAGAACGGAAGCCTGAGCATCCCGCCGCGCCCGAGCCGCCATCGTTTTACACTGACGGGCAAGGGCGACACAATGGAGTTCATCTGCTCCTTCACGCCCGGCGCCTCGCCCAAAAAGCTGCCCACAGTGGACACTGTCTTTGCAGCCGCAAAGAAGCACTGGCCCGACTTCTGGAACTCCGGCGGCGCGATCGATCTTTCCCAGAGTAAAGACCCGCGGTGGAAAGAACTGGAGCGCCGGATCGTCCTGTCTCAGTATCTGATGGCGGTGAACGAGTCGGGAGATCTGCCGCCGCAGGAAAGCGGCTTGGTCAACGACGGCTGGCATGGCAAGTTCCATATGGAGATGTATTGGTGGCACGCCGCCCACTACGCCCTCTGGGACCGCTGGCCAGTTCTCGACCGCAGCCTGGCCGTCTACAAGCGTTTCTTGAAGTCCGCGAAGGCCCGCGCAATATCTGAGGGAGTTCAAGGGGCGCGCTGGCCGAAAATGACGACGGGCGAAGGCTGGGAATCGACTCATCCCTGCAACGCCATGCTGATCTGGCAGCAGCCGCACCCGATGTTCTTCGCCGAATTGGACTATCACGCGCACCCGACCAAGGCGACGCTGGAGAAGTGGCGCGAGATCCTTTTCAACACCGCCGAATTTCTCAGTTCGTTCGCCTTCTGGGACGAGCCGACGAAGCGCTATGTGCTCGGCCCTCCGATCTACATTGTCTCGGAGAACACCGAGCCGACGGTGACGCAGAACCCGACGTATGAATTGTCCTACTGGCGCTTCGGCTTGCGGATCGCACAGACCTGGCGCAAGCGTCTGGGGCTCCCACCCGATCCGGAGTGGGAAAAGGTCCTGAAGGGACTGGCGCCGCTGCCCGTGGAAGATGGGCTCTATATCCTCTACGAAGGCGTCAAAGACATGTGGACGAAGTATAACTTTGAACACCCCGCCCTGATCGGCGTCTACGGCATGCTGCCCGGCGACGGCGTGGATGTTCCAACGGCTCGCAAGACTTTGGACAAAGTCTCCCAAACCTGGAATCTCGAACGCACCTGGGGATGGGACTTCCCGATGCTGGCGATGGCCGCCGCCCGCGTGGGCAAGCCATCGCAGGCCGTCGACTTCCTGCTGCATCCGTCGAGCGGCTTTCAGTTTGACGACGGCGGCTACTGTACCGGAGGCCCATACCCCTATTTCCCCGCCAACGGCGGTCTGCTCTATGCGGCGGCGATGATGGCGGCGGGATGGGACGGCGCGCCGAACCGCCACACCCCCGGCTTTCCCGACGATGGGCAGTGGACGGTGCGCTCGGAAGGCTTGAGCCCCGCGCTCTAATCGAAGGTTTGACTATGCTCACCGATCCCCAACTACTCGCCTCGGACATCGTCGCGAATCGCACGATGAACCGAGGCCGCGTTCTCTCCGGCGTCAACTCCTACGAACGGGAGTTAGGCTTCGACCCCATCGACTGGCTCCTCGCCCGACGGCGCGCCCATGGCCACGCCGTCTGGGTGGACGCCTGCTGCGGCGAAGGTCTCGCGCTGCTCCACGCCGCTGCTCGTCTGCGTGAGCTGGGAGTTTCGGAGGAGATCACGCTGATCGGCGTCGATCTCCTCGGCGCCTTCCCCGCGCATGACTTCCCCAATTTGACCTTTGTCGAGACGGACGTGACGAAATACGCCCCTCCGGCGAACACGGATCTTGTGACCTGCATCCACGGCCTGCATTACCTGGGCGACAAATTGGGATTTCTGGAAAACGCCTACGCCGCGCTCGGCGACGGCGGGATGTTCTGCGGACAGCTCGACGCTGAAAACGTTCGCAGTCACGATCCAAAGCTCGGGTGGCCCGCCATACTGCGGCGCGCGAAGCGCGGCGGGATCGACGCGGCGCTTCGGAAGCATGTGCTGAAGATCGTCAAGAGCGGCTCGGCGATGCAATTTGAGCTGCAATACGCAGGCGCGACCGTGTCCGAGAAGCCGAACTATTCGGGGATTACAGTGATTGATTCCTGGTATGATTTCGAGAGCAGCTAGGTTATACTCTCTGCATTCTACGCCTATCATCGATCAGCAGCATGTGCCTTACAGATCAATAGACATACCAAATACATCTACAAAATAGATATTGTGTTTTTTGTGAAAGCATGTTAGTATTAACCGAATACAACGTAGCACATACAAATTGCACCAGGAGAACCTCTTGAGAAGTTCAGATCTAGAAAACGATATCAAACAATTATTGGCCTCCACAAAGGCCCGCAATGAATTTGATGGGATCCAGCGACAGTTAAGCTGCCGCGTCAATGTGGTTTGTCATTACCAGATTGGAGTATTGGCGGATAAGGTGAACATGACAAGAACCGCTCTCGCCGAGCGTCTTCTTGAACAAGCAACTGCAATAGCATGGGAGGCCGCAGGCCTTGGGGAATTATCGGATATCGATATTCACGCAATCAAAGCGCCAGCACGAGAACAAGAGATTGAAAGGGCAAAGGGTAGAGTATCAATGGCTTCCGACGAGACAAAGTTTTCGCGTATCAATTGCATTAAAGTAGTATTTCGTCATCTTGGTCTTGAAGTCGGCAGAGCCAAAGATTCTGGAGCCTTGGCTGTCTCTCATGACACCTCCACACGTATTTGCTGCTTAACCTCAAAAGATTATGAAGCAGAGAAAGGGGTGCCCGACGGTGAACGCTACTGGTTTACTATTTACGAGAATCAGTTGGAAAACATCCAGCGCGCCAAACAAGCATATGTTGCATTTGGATGTGGCTCAGTTGGACAAATTGTTGTTGTGCCGAGTGAAGACTTTAGCAAATGGTGTCAATATCTGCCACCATACACTCAGGGAAAAGTTGGCTGGCACGTCCGTATACAAAAGGATGCGGGAAAATGGGAACTGCGACGAGAAGGGAGAGGTGAGTCCCCCATCGACATTGCCAAATTCGTCATTTAAGGTGGATATTCCTAAATGCGCGAGGCGGAACGATCGATCGTTCCGCCTTGATCTCTTGAATTTTGCTTTATCGATGAAACCCACAGTACTGCTCGACCGCCACAGCAACTGCCCTCGTCTCATTCTCTGACCACACCGTAAACGGCTTTGTCTCCACAACCATCGCCCCCTTCTCCACGGTCCGCCCCCAAGTCCCAATCGCTCTTCCCTCATAAACCACGAGCGGGGTAAAGATCCCGTTCTTCGGCGTAAGCGCCTCCATTTGCTCGCTGGGAATGACGGCGCTCCGGTCGGCGTAGCCCAGGGAGTATTCGTCGAACCCGGGCAGCAGATACGCCGCTTCTTCTCTCGTACTGGACTCTGTCTTTGATGGAGACATCCAGTAATCGCTCCCCTCAATCGTGACGCGTTCGAGCTCACGCTCGATCGTTCCTAGCGCCGCTTTGGACGCCGTGAGCGACTGTCCCGACCAGCGGGCGAAGTCCTGAATGGTCGCGGGGCCATGGCTTTGAAAGTAGCGGCGCGCGAGTTCCGCCGACGCTTCCTCGCCGTCTAAGGCGCAGACTCCCGGCGACCATTCGTCGAGCAGGGCGAAGGTAAACTCTTTGCCTCGACGAGTCGCATGGCAGATCACCCCGTCCAGCGCCGCCCGGTAAAGCAGATAGTTGGGACGCGTTCCCGCAGCGGAGACGCCGCCAGCCTCGACGGCGGTCAGCAGTTCGGTGCGTGACAGACAACATCCGCCTTCCAGCGCCCGAACCATCGCCGCCGCGCTTTTGGCGAACTCGGACTCCGTCAGGCCCGCCGCTCGGCAGGCGCCGGCGAAGCGGGGCATCACGCGCGGCGCGAGCAGCTTGAGTACCCAGCGCACGTCGCCAGCGGCGAGAAAGTGCAGCGTTCCGCGCAGCGATGTCGTGCGCACGATTGCCTTGTCGGCGATGGCGCGCTCAATATCGGCGTCGGCGACGCCTGGGAGGCGCAGCCCGAGCGACCATTTGGCGCCGGCGTAATCCTGCGCCTGGGTCGCCCCCATCCACGCCGCCACTTCCCCAACGGTCTGGAAGTCATGGCGGGTAATCTGCTGCCGGGCGAGACGCATGGCTAATAATGGAGGGGGGCGCATGGGCATCCTATTTCAAAATGCCCAAGATGGACGCGATGTAGTTGATCTGGCCTTCATGATACGACATATTCCAGTAGCAGTACGAGACTGTAAAAGAGATCGGGAATTTTCCGAAAGGCAGTTCGGCTATCTCATTCAAACGATCGTCGGGGAGATCGCGCACCGCAGCGCAGAAGCGCTCGGTATTGCTGCGCAGGAGGGCTTCGAGTGTCTCCCACTCGCCGTTCGTAAGGTCCGTTTGCGCCTGCATAAAATCTTCCAGAGTCCCATCGGGCCACTTGCCGTTCTCGATCAATTCGGCGGTGTGGCCGTTGCCGAGCGCGCATTCGGCGATCAGATTCATCGCGGGACGGGATGTCGGCGCGGGCGTCCAGAGACGCTTGTCCTCGGGAAGCTGACGCATGGCGCTGATCAGGTTTTCGCAGGTGGCTTTGCAGGCGTCGGCGAGAAAGGTTTGCATTGATACTGACATAAGATTTCTTCTCCTTGAGATTGGTCGGGCGATGCATAGCGATGACCGGCGGGCGCTTTCGATTACTTCAGTTCCCCGAGGATCGACGCAATATAGTTGATCTGCCCCTCATGATAGGACATATTCCAATAGCAGTACGAGACTGTAAAAGAGATTGGATATTTCCCGGCGAAACGCCCCAAAGGCAGTTCCACGATCTCATTCAAGCGATCGTCGGGAAGATCACGCACCGCTGTGCAGAACCGCTCGGTATTGCTGCGCAGCAGAGCTTCCAATGTCTCCCACTCGCCGTTCGTGAGTTCCGTTTGCGCTTGAATAAAATCTTCCAGAGTCCCATCCGGCCACTTGCTGGTCTCGATCAATTCGGCGGTATAAGCGTTGCCAAGCGCGCATTCGGCGATCAGATTTATCGCGGAGCGGGATGTTGGCGCGGGCGACCAGAGACGCTTGTCCTCCGGCAAGTTCAGCACGGCGGCGATCAGGTTTTCGCAGGTGGCTTTGCAAGAATCAGCGAGAAAGGTTTGCATTGATACGGACATGAGATTTCTTCTCCTTGAGATGAGGCGGACCATGCAGGGTGATGACCGGCGGGCGCTTTCGATTACTTCAGTTGCCCGAGAATCGATGCGATATAGTTGATCTGCCCCTCATGATAGGACATATTCCAGTAGGGATACGCGAGCGTTTGCGTCATCGTGAATTTACCGAAGGGGATGACGATCTCGTCATTCAAGGCATCATCCGGGACGCCGCGCACGCAGGCGGCGACGCGCTCGGCGCTGGTTCTTAGCAGCGCTTCCAGCGTCGCCCAATCCCCATTCATCAAGTCTGTTTGTTTTTGGAAAAATTCTTCCATCGACCCGGCGGTCCACTGACGCGTCTCGATCAGATCCACCGTGTAGCCATTGTTAAGAGCGCACTCCGCCACCAGGTTCAGTGCGGGGCGGGCGGTCTCGGAAGGCGTCCAGAGCCGCTTGTCTTCCGGCAGTCGAAGCAGGGCGGCAATCAAGCTTTCGGCGGCGACCGGGATGGAATCCGCAAGGAAGGTTTGGGCTGAGGTGGGCATGGTGATCTCCTGTGATGGTGTAATTGGCGCCGTGTTTATTTGTCCGATACTTGACTATATCGCCCATACAGGACATAATTCGCCCTGATTAAGACGCCACACAAAAAGTTTTTCAAAAGGCCCCCATGTATTACCCAACCACGCGTGTGCTGACGGTGCTGGAGATGCTGCAGTCGCATCAGACAATCGGCGGGGCGGAGATCGCGCGCCGCTTAGAGGTGGATGTCCGGACAGCGCGACGCTATATCGCGATGCTGGAAGAATTGGGGATTCCCATCGTGGCCGACCGTGGACGCCATGGCGGTTATCGGCTGACTCCGGGCTTCAAGTTGCCGCCGCTGATGCTGAGCACCGACGAAGCGCTCAGCATCATGCTGGGGCTGCTCGCGGCGCGCAAGCTGGGTCTGGCGGCGCACGCGCCGGGTGTGGAGGGAGCGCTCGCTAAAATCGATCGGGTGCTGCCGGAGACAGTCCGGGACAAAGTGCGCGCCGTGGAGGAGACCTTGATTTGGGATCTGAGAGAGCGCACGGACGCGGGACTGGGAACCGCCTTAGTGCTGACGCTCAGCCTCGCCGCACGAGAGCGCCACAGCGTCGCGCTGTGCTATCGCCGCCACGACGGCGAGCAGACGGAGCGTGTCTTCGATCCCTACGGGCTGGTCTGCCGCCATGGACGCTGGTACGCCACCGGCCACTGCCACCTGCGCCAGGATCTGCGCCTGTTTCGACTGGACCGCGTCATGGAGGCCAAGGCGCTCGCCACGGACTTCGAACGTCCCGAGGACTTCGACGTACTTGGCGCCGTATTGACGGCGCTGGGAAGTGTCCCCAAACACTTCCCGCTGGAAGTCGTCATCCACACCAGCCTGGAGCGGGCGCGCTGGGTGATCAGCGCCGGCATCGCGGTCCTGGAGGAGTGCGAGACCGGCGGCGTGCTGGTGCGCGGCTACGCGGAGAATCTCGATTGGATCGCGCAGCTATTCGCCAGCCTCGGCTGCCGCCTGGAGGTGCGCCGCCCTCCCGAACTGCGGGACGCCCTGCGCCGCCTCGCCGGCAATCTCACCGAGTGGGCGGACGCCCCCTGAGACTGACCCAATCCTGGCCGGGCGCGGTATAATGTCGGGGTCGCGGCGTGCGCGCCGTATCAATTAAGGACGCGAGAGCTAAAACCCATGCCCAAATTGCTGTTATTTACCCCCTGCCTCAAAGCCATCGGCGGCGACGACGGCCTGTTCACCATCGTTTCCGTTTTGGAATCGGTGGGAGTCAACGTTCCCGCCGGCGAGACGCTGGAAGAGAACTCCGTCGTGCGGCTTCAGTGGCAGATGGTGTCCATCTGGTATCAAGAGGAGAACGACGCGAACAAGCGCTTCGAGCAGACCGTTGATTTTATCCTGCCGAACGGAAAATCCGCGCACTCGGCCATCTACCCATTGGACCTTGTCGACCGCACGACAAAAATCCGCATCGACGGCGATGTCTTCCCCGTGGGAATCCAGGGCGAAGTGACGATCAAGATTGGATGCCGGGAAGTGGGATCGACCGACGCTCCCATTCTCGCCGAATATCCGATCCTCGTACGATATAACTCATAACCCGGAGTTCGCCCCTCCGCCCCAATTCTGGGGACCCGATTTCGGATTATGGCATTTTCCGGTCCCCCAGAATTGGGGCGGAGGGGC
>NZ_JBDSQY010000190.1:0-9316 GCF_039929585.1 Capsulimonas sp. | reverse complement strand
TAGAAAAGCAAGCAGCGCCGCGCGATCTTAAGATCGCGCGGCGCTGCTTGCTTTTCTAAAATGGTGCTTTACTTGATGGCGATGAGCTCGACGTCGAAGATGAGGGTGGCGTTGGGCGGGATGACGCCGCCGGCGCCTCGGGATCCGTAGGCGAGGTCGCTGGGGATGGTGAGCTTGCGCTTGCCGCCGACGCGCATGCCGGCGACGCCTTCGTCCCAGCCGGGGATGACCTGGCCGGCGCCGAGCGGGAAGTCGAAGGGCGTTCCGCGATCGACGGAGGAGTCGAATTTGGTTCCGTCGGTGAGCGTGCCGGTGTAGTGGACGGAGACGTTGTCGCCGGCTTTGGCTGTGGCGCCGGTTCCGACGACGGTGTCGACATATTTGAGGCCGGTTTTGGTGGTGATGGTTTCACCGGTTTTTGCGGCGTCCGTGGCGACGGCGTCCTTGGCGGCTTTGAGAAGGGCGTCGGCGTCCACGCGGACTTTGTAGTCGGGGTTGGAGTAGGCGAACTTGATATTGCCTTTGGTGTCGAGGACGTAAGCGGCGGGGACGGGAAGGATATGCTTGTCTTCGCCGGTGCGCTCCGTGAGATCTACGCCGAAGCCTTGGAGGGCCTTGTCCATGTCGGGGGGGACCATGTAAGCGACCCCGTACTGGATGGCCGTCTGCATGCTGGGATCGCTCAGCAGGATATAGCTTAGCTTATCTTTGCTGGCCATATCGGCGAGTTTCGGCGTTTTATCCGGGGAGATCGCCAGCAGCTGGTAGCCGAGCTTGGCCAGGTCCGGTTCGATCTTTTGCAGGGACGCGAGATGAGTATTGCAGTAGGGACACCATCCGCCACGGAAGAAGATCACAATCGTCGGCTTGGCGGCAATGGCTTTGTTGAGATCGAACGGCTTGCCGTCCGGTCCGGTGAGCGTGCTCGTCATCTTCGGCGCGACATCGCCGGTCTTGAGTGGATGCGTGTCGTCGGGGGACATGGCCATCGTCACGGCGGTGATTGTGGCTGCTGCGGGATCGGCGCCGAGCGCGCCGATCTGTGGCGCTCCCAGCACACCGGCGACAAGCGCGGCGAGGGTGATGGTTTTGAGTGATGGTCGTTGCATTGCGGAGTTCTCCAAAGGCGTGTCTGGGTACGGTTTCCCTTATATAGCATAATTGTGAGGAGAATCGTTCCATATGGAAAATGGAGAATGCCTAAAGGGTAGAAATACGAACATATGTGCGGTATTATAATAATGTGATCGGAACTTCTCCTCCTTCCGAGACGGCGGGATGCATCTCCGCACCCCGCTGTCTCGATCTTTAGGAAATTGATCGCTGACAAATTTTATGTTCGAAGCCGCCAGGCAGGGCGGTTTATTTTCTGCCTGGGAGTGAATCATATGTCTACTTTTATGGAGCGTCGACAGAATTTGAAGCGGGCGCTGGCCGGGGAGCGGGCGCAGCGGGATCTGCTGAAGGTGGCTTGTGCGGAGACGGGGGCGGAGTATCGGGTGGTGCATGTGCCGCCGGAGGATGCGGCGCCGGGCGCGCCGGATCGGGATACGGTGCGCCGCTGGCCGACGGAGGCGTATGCGGGGCGCCCGTATCAAATGAAGGTGGATGAGCGTCCGCCGCTGCAGTGTCCGCCGGGAGCGATCGAGCAGCTGGCGAGGCGGGGACGAAAAGCGGGGGGCTGACAACGCATGGCGGGGGTGACAAAGGAATCGCCGCCGCAAGGATGCGGCGGCGAACTATCTTGCCATTGGGGCTTTTAGGATGCAGACAATGACTTGCGCTTGCGAACGATGAGCGCGCCCAAGCCGAGCAGGCCGATCGCGAAGGCGGCGTACTGGCCGGGTTCCGGGGTCGGAAGGCTGAGGTCTCGCGTGGAGACGTTGGTGAAGTTGACTAGGAACTTACCGAATACGCCCTGCGAGTTCTTGCCTTCGAACGTTGCGCCGGTCCACTTCCACAGCGAGAAGTTAGTGAAGCCGGGGCCGGCGATTTGCACCTGCGAAGAAGTCAGTGGACCGGTGCCCGTATAAGCGTATCCGATTACGCCGCCGTTGGTCGCCGCGCCGGTGACGCCATTGCCGACGCCTTTGGTAGTCGTCCCGAGCAGGAACTCGCCGTGAGCATACGAGGGGAAGTAGTTCGCGGCGTCCAGCGCTACTGTCGCGCCTTGTGTGGCGGTAAAGATCACGGTATGGCCGCTGAAGTTTACCATGGACGTGATGTCGCCGGGAGTGACTGTTCCGGTGCTTTTGAATTTCGAAAGCAGTTGATTGTTGCCGGCGTGATTGACGGCGCCTGTCTTGATGATGAACGATTGCGTATACGTGTCACCGGCATGAGCGCCAAACGTGGCCAAATTTCCGCGAAGAATCGTTCCGGTAAATGTGATGAGCTGATCGGCGTGGGCCGCGCCGCCGAGCATAACGAGGGTTAATGCCGCGGCAGTCGTGTAATGATGTCTGACCATATTAATGGTTCCTTGGCGTTAAGCGGTGTTAATAAGAATCTTGCCGCTTCTGTCAGCGTTGCATTTTTTATGCCAGAACTGAATGTCTGTACCCTAAATCAATAATTTTTTTGAATATTTTTTCAGAGTGAGTTCATTGCGCAAAAAAACAACATGACTGTTGCGGTTTGTAACTATTTTAAAGAGCGAGTTAGATTTATTCCAACATTGGAATCCGCGTAAAGAACCACGGGGTAGTGCTTGCTTGAGAAGGCGTCGCCCGAGCCGGAGCGATCCGTTTCGCTGCGTGCGCGGCGGCCTATCGACGCTGCGGATAACCAGGAGCCTGTCCGCTGATACTATATGATCGCATAATTTCCCTGTTATTTATACGGTCGCTCTGTTTATTTTTATGATGGTATGCTAGGTGACGAAAAAACATAACACTAGATGACGCCTGCATGCTTAATTTTGTATTTATTGCGACTTTTGGAGGCCATTTTAGTGTTGAAAAGCGCTGAGGGAGAGGCTGGGCGACGGGCGGGGCGCAAGCGAGCGAAGGCGGAAACGCCGGGGCGTTACTCTGAAATTGGGAGTGAACGGCTTCGTGATTTGGCGGCGCGGCACGCCGAACATTCGGATCCTCTGGACCTTTTGCCGGAGCTTGCGCTGCTGCGGGCGCTGCTGACGGATTACGTGGAGCGGTACGATCGGTTTTCGGCGGCTTTGATCGCATGGCATGAGTCGTTCGGGAATCCGGAGCGGCCGGCGAAGCCGGTGAAGATCGTGGATCTCGCGGCGGCGGGATCACTGCTGACTCAAGTAGGGACGCTGGCGCTGCGGATCGAGAAGCAGAAGAGTGCGGGGGCGATCGGGCTGGCGGCGCTGGACGCGGTGATGGGACAGATGGGCGCGGCGCTGGTGCAGGCCGCGCAGGAGACGATCGACGACGATGAAACGCGAACCAGGCTCCTTGACTATGTGGAACGGCGATGGGGAGCGATCGAGGTCAACCCCCGGCGCGGCGTCTAAAGAACTCAGTGCGGAGGATCGCACGGGCAGTACGGCGTCGAAGGCGCTGCGGCGGGAGCGGGATCGTCAGCCGGCGGGGCTTCCGCCGCCGCAGCCGGGGCCGCAGACGGATTTTTACAACAGCCGCGCGGACATTGTGATTTTCGGCGGAGCGGCGGGCGGCGGAAAGACTCACTCGCTCTTGATGGAGTGTCTGCGGCATCGGGGTAATCCAGATTTCAACTTCGTGATCTTCCGAAGGACGTCGCCGCAGATTACCGCGAATGGGGGCTTGTGGGATGCGTCGCTAAAGCTGTTCCCGAAAACAGGCGCGAAGGCGAATTTGACGACGCTGACCTGGAAGTTTCCGAGCGGGGCGAAGGGGAAGATGGCGCATCTTCAAAGAGCGGACACCGTCCACGACTGGCAGGGAACGGAAGTCCCGCTGATCTGTTTCGACGAGCTGACGCACTTCACCGAAGACCAGTTCTTTTACTTGCTGTCGCGCAACCGTTCGACGAGCGGGGTTCGGCCGTATGTCCGGGCGACGACGAATCCGAAGGCGGGATCGTGGGTGAAGAAGTTTTTGTCGCCGTGGCTGGACAAAAATCGGCTGGACCGCGCGGCGCACGGGGAGCTGCGCTGGTTTACCCGTGTGAACGGGGAGATCGTGTGGGTCTCTGAAGACTGGCGTGACGACGAGGGCTTGCCGGGGAAATCCGTGACGTTTATCTTTTCCTCGGTCTACGACAATAAGATCCTGCTGGACATCGATCCGCACTACCTGGTCAATTTGAAGTCGCTTCCCGAAGTGGAGCAGGCGCGTTTGCTGCGCGGCGACTGGGACATTCAAGAGGGAGCTTACTTTTCGGAGTGGTCCGAGGCGAAGCATGTCCGTCTGCCGTCTGAAGTTCCGGCGTGGCATCGGTTTTTCGGGGGCTTGGATTATGGCAAGGCGGCGCCGTTCTGTTTTCTTTTGATGGCGAGCGACGACGAGGGCAATGTGACGGTGATGGATGAGGTGTATGAAACCCGCCTGACGCCGGGCGAGCAGGCGGTCAAAGTCGCTCAGGTGCTGGAGCGGTACGGGATCGCGCCGAAATCCTGTCCGATCTACGCGGACCCGTCGATCTTTCCGCCGCAGGAAGCGAAGGCGCGGGCGGGGCATCCGGGCAAGTATATCGCTGAGGAGTACTGGGGCGAGGGTCTCAATGTGATCCGTGCGAACAACGACCGCGTGAACGGCTGGGCGAGAGTGCGCGAGTATCTGCATGAACCCGGCGCGCTGACGGTGTTTCGGGGCCGCTGTCCGAATTTGATCCGGACGATTGGGACGCTGGGGCCGGATCCGAGGGACTTGGAAGATTTGGATACGACGGCGGAGGATCACAGCGAAGACGCCTTGAGGTATGGGCTGCTTTCGAGACCCGCGCGGGCGAAGCGGCCGGAGCCGACGGAAAGTCGGGTGCTGAAGTATCACGGGGTGAAGGTGATCGACCCGAAGCGGCTGCCGCATGCGCTGACGGAGGGGGAGGATGAGTGGTGAGGTGCGGGTGCGGTCTCGTAGACAATCGAAAGTGTGCAGCCCCAGAGACGCCGGCGGTTAAAACCGCGCCTAGAAGTGCGCCAAAACCCACCTCCGTGGATTAAATGCCGATTTGAGTGCGTCAGGGCAATCAAGTATAGGCGTTTGCAGTCCGCGTAAGCCCGGCGAATATCAGAAGCCTGGCGAATGAATTCGCGGCTAAAAGTACGGTCACCCGCCTACGCGGGTTCAGAAGTCTGCGAAGGCGGACGGCCATTTTTGTAGGCTGGGTACCCGCTTGCGGGTGTTTAATCGCTGGCGCCTCTGGGGCGGGTGAGATTTGTGCTGTGCAAAGGAGAAACCTATGGACGATTTCGTTGTCGGCGTGCTTGCTGGTATTTTGCTTGGCATGCTTTTGCGGGGCAGTCAGCGCGTGTCGGATGAAGTTCTTACGGTCGTAGAAGAGCCTGTGAGCGCCGCGCCAAAGCTGGAGATCGTGAGTGCGGCGGCGCTGGACGAGGAGTATGAGGATCCGGGGAAGGTGGAGCGGCGGCAGCAGCTGGAGCAGTATCGTCGGCTGTTGAGAGAAGAGTTTGGTGTGGATCATGCGGGGAGTTTGGTCGATCCGATGACCGGAGAGGAAGCGGCGACGCATGGCTGAGCAAATCCAAAAAAAGAAGGCGCGGACGACGGTGACGCTGCGGGACCCGGGGAATGTGGACAGCGAGCTGTCGGCGGACGATTTGATCCGGATGCGGACAACGCCGTCGACGGAGGAAGTCGCGTTGGCGCACCTGGTCGACGAGCGATATAACAGCGCGGCGGACAATCGGCGTATTCATGAGCCGGCGTGGTTTGAGAGCCTGGCGTTTTATCTGGGCAACCAGTGGGTGAGCTGGTCGAACGCGCATGGGATTTTGCGGTCGATGCGCGATCCTCGGCGTCCGCACCGGGTGTATGCGGTCCGGAATAAGATCCGGCCGAAGATCAAGAAGCTGCTTGCGCGGGGACTGAGCGCGATGCCGGACGCGGGGGTGGCGCCGCTGACGACTTCGGATCTGGACCGGGCGGCGGCGGCTGAGGCGCGGGCGCTGATCGAGCATCTGGACAATGTGTGGCGGCGTCCGCATCAAGTCAAGCGGCTGGCGCGGTTCGCGCTGACGACGTCCACGGCGTTTCTGAAGGTCTACTGGGACCCGGAGCGGCGTGCGGAGGTCCCGAAGTTTGACGCTTCGGGGGCGATCGTGGGATCGTCCACGGCGGCGATCGGGGATATCTGCGAGGATATCGCGCCGATCTTCGAGATCTACCTGGACCCAAAGGCGCGGGACTGGGAGGATGTGGCGTGGCTGATCCACGCGAAGGTCCGCTCGCTGGAAGAGCTGCGCTTGAAGTATGGGGACAAGGCGCTGGATATTGAGGGCGACGCCGGCGGGGGCGTGGGCGGATATGTCGAGAGTCGGCTGGCGTCGGTGGTCGGAGAGTATGGGCGCGGGGCCGAACCCGGTCAGTCGCAGAAAAGCGTTCTGGTGAAGGAGCTGTGGGAGAAGCCGACGCTGCGCTTCCCCGAAGGGCGCTTGATCACGGTGGCGGGCGGGCGGGTGCTGCGCGACGATCCGTGGCCTTATGCGAAACGCGACGACTTTCCGTTCATTCCGCTGTCGTTTGAAGACGGGCAGAGCACGGTGTATGGTCTGAACGCGGTGTCGGATTTGATCTCGGCGCAGCGTTCTTATAACGAGGGTATTTCGCGGACGATCGAGCATCGCAAAACGTCCTGGGGAAAGATCCTGGCGCAAGAGGGCAGCGAGATCGGCGTGGACGCCTTCGACAGCGCGGCGCCGGGCGAGGTGATCTACTACAAGCAGGGAAGCGTGGCGCCGCAGCATATCCCGGCGCCGCCGCTGCCGTCGTTTCTGATGCAATTGCTCCAGGTGGACGACCGGGATTTGAACGACATCTCTGGGGTGCATGAGGTCTCCGAGGGCGGGGTTCCAAGCGGTGTGACGGCGGCGTCGGCGATCCAGCAGCTCTTGGAGTCCGATACGACGCAGATGGCCGATTTTATCGAGAACATCGAGACGTGGCATCAGCGCCGGGCCGAATGGGAGATTGCGCTGGCGGCGCAGTTTTACAAGGAGCCGCGGCTAGTTTGGGTTTCTCAGGGGACGGCTACGAAGGGAGGAATGCGGCCCTCGAAGCCGCCATTTGGCTCTCCTGACGCTCCCCTACCCCCACCGGGGGAGCAGAGCATGGGGTCGGGTGCGGGGCCGATTGGTGGGTTTGGACCGCCGTCGGGGAAGGCCATGGGTGGCTTCGGCCCTCCAGGCGCTGGAGAAGATGCCCCCCGGCCCCCACTGGGGGTGCAAACCATGGGATCGGGCGCGGGGCCGCAAGACGATGGGTGGCTGGCGCCGGTGATGCAGGCGCGATCGTTCCGGGCGCTTTCGGCGGGTGGGTCCTGCCGGGTGCGGGTGTCGCCGGGGAGCGCGAAGCCGATTTCGCCGGCGGCGCGGGCTTCGCAGGTGATGGATCTTTACCGGGCGGGTGTGTTTGGGCCGCCGGGAGATCCGACGGCGGCAAAGATCCTCTTGGAGGAATTGGAGTACACGAACCCGGACGCTGTGTATGAGACGATGCTCCAGGCGCGCATGGATGCGCTGGCGCTGGCGCGGGCGGCGCAGCCGGACCCGGAGCAGGCGGCGGCGATGCAGCAGCAGCACGCGGCGCAGATGGCGCACGCGGAGCAGCAGCATGCGGCGGAACTGGCGGCGATCCACCATCAGCAGGAAGAAGCGACGGCGCATATCCAGATGGAGCACGAGGCTCAGCTTCGGGCGATCGATCATCAGCATGCGATGGATCTGGAGACCCACAAGGCGCAGTTGGAAATTGAGAAGTGGCGGGCGGAGCGGGGGGAACAGAACCCCATCCCCCCACCGAAGTAAACTTCGGCTTCCCCCTTTCCCGGCTAAAGGCCCTTCGGGCGGGAAAGGGGGCGTTCGTAACTGTGGTGTCCAGGCGAGTCTTGTCGTGGGCTACGAAGACCTGAATTTCGCGATCTATCAACCAAGGAGAACATTATGGCGAAACGAACGATCGATCCACATTTGATCCCGCACCCCATCTTGCCGGGACGCGCGGTGTCGGGACGGATGCTGCCGACGATGGCGCCGCCTCCGACTGCCGGGCATGTGGGGCCGGGTGTCGGCTCCATGATGAGCCGGTTACTGCCGACGCTGTCGCCGATGATGATCGCGGCGGTAAAGCCGCGCGCGGCTAAGGTGGCTACGAAGGTGTCGGCAAAAGCCAAGGCGGGCGCGGCGAAACCGAAGGCGGCTTGCAGTTGCGGCCGTCGTACCCACCCCGGCGCTGCGCGCCACTCCTCTGGGTGACCCACCCCCGGCCTTCGGCCGACCTCTGCGTGACCCACCCCGGCCCTTCGGGCCACCCCTCCCTTGAAGCAGGGAAGGGTTTGTCAGAGCAGAGGGAAGAGATAAGCTTTCTCTAGGAGACAATTGAAACCGTGGATGATTTTATTGAAGGGGCGTTAAATGACGGAGCCGACGCGTCGCCCGCGGATGGCATTGATGTTGGGGACTGGTATGCTTCGCCCGAAGATTCGGAAGAGGTCGCCTCTTTTCCGGAGGATGACGACATCGATGATCAGGCGTTAAATGAGGATGACGAGGACGGCGAAGACGATGAGCGGGGGCCGGTCCCCTATGAGCGGTTCCATCAGGTCAATGAGCGCTATCAGGAACTCAACCGGTGGAGCCCTGTGCTGGAGGCGCTGCAGGCCGAGGGGTATGACAGCCCTGAGGCGGTGCAGGAGGCGCTGGAAGAGCGCGTCGCCATGGCCGAGCATGAGCAGGTGGCGGCGGCGTATCGGCAGCAGGTCGATCGCGGCCTGATGGACCCGGCGGTGGCGCATCAGCGCATGCAGGTCGAGATGGAGCATCGCGCCCTGGAGCGGGAGCGCGAGCAGATGGCGGGCTGGATGCTGGAGCAGGATCTTGCGGCCGTGAGCCGCCACTTCCCCGAGGCGGATACGGATTATGTGCGGGCCATGGCGCTGGCGACGGGACGGCCGATTGCGGACCTTGCGCGAGAGTCGCACGGGGAGCGCGCGGCCTACCGGGAGCGGGTGATCGCGGATTATCACAATCAGAAGGAAGGGGATCGCCGGCGCGGCGCGCCCGAAGGCGGCGGCGGCAAGAACGCCCCGCGCCGGGGCGGCGTTCCGGAGATCAGTTCTCCCGACTTCGACAAATGGTACGAACAAGAGCTGAACAAGACGCTGCAAACATATCGGTAGGGTGGCCTTTCTA
>NZ_JBDSQY010000189.1:0-2378 GCF_039929585.1 Capsulimonas sp. | reverse complement strand
GGGTCGGCCGAAGGCCGGGGGTGGGTCACCCGGAGGGTGGCGCGAAGCGCCGGGGTGGGTCACGCTGAGAGAAGGGGCGAGAATAGATTATTAAGCCGCCGGGGTCGTCTTCGCCGGCTCCGCCTTGGCTGTTTCCGTCTTCGCAGGCTCGCTCTTCGGTGCGCTGTCCGTGCTGGAGCTTTCGCTTTTCGCCGGCTCTGACGAGCCGCTGGATTTTGCGCTTTCGCCGCCGCCGGCCGTGGGCGCAGCGCCCTTATAATCATTTACGTAGAAGCCGGACCCCTTGAACGAGATGCCGACCGGGTACACTCGTTTACGAAGCTTACCGCCGCACTTCTCGCAGGTCGTCAGGGCGTCGTCCTTGATGCTCTGCATAATCTCGAACTGATCGGCGCATCCTGTACATTCGTAGCCATACGTAGGCATATTGTTTTTATTACCTCATCACTCAAGATGTTTTTATTTTCGCCATTATTATATCACAATTCCGGGGAAGGCTGGTTATGGACATGACACATGAAATCGATCGCGAATCGAACGCGCTGGAGCATTTGACGACGGAGGCGATCAACCCCGATCTGACGGACATCGATTCTTTGGACACGGAGTCGCGCCTGCGCGTGATTAATGGGCAGGACGCCGAGGTTGCGGCGGCGGTCGGAGAGCAGATCCCGAGGATCGCGCGGGCGGTGCACAGCGCCGCGCACTCACTGCGTCGCGGGGGGCGTCTGATCTACATTGGCGCCGGCACGAGCGGACGCCTGGGCGTGCTCGACGCCGCCGAATGCCCGCCCACCTTCGGCACGCCGCCGGAATGGGTGCAGGCGATTATCGCCGGCGGTCAGCAGGCGATGTTCCACGCCGTGGAAGGGGCCGAGGACGATCCCGATCTGGGCGCGGCGGCGATCATTGAGATCGACGCCAGCGAAAATGACACGGTGGTCGGCATCTCCGCTTCAGGCCGCGCCCCCTTCGTGGTCGGCGCGCTGCGCCAGGCGAAGAAGCGCGGCGCCACGACGATCGTCATCACCAACAACGCCAATTCCGAACTGGAGGCGATCGCCGACATCGGGATCGCCGTGGTGGTCGGCCCGGAAGTGCTGGCCGGCTCCACCCGCATGAAGAGCGGCACAGCGCAGAAGATGGTTCTGAACATGATCAGCACCGGCGCGATGATGGAGATCGGGAAAACCTACGGGAATTTGATGGTCGACGTCATGGCGACCAACACCAAGCTCAAAGCCCGCGCCGCCCGCATCGTCGCCCAGGTGACCGGCGAAAGCCTGGACAACGCCCAGAAGTCCCTCGCCAACGCGAACGGCTCGGCGAAGATCGCGATCTTGATGGTGGAAACGGGCAAGACCGCCGAAGAGGCTCGCCAATTCCTGGAAGCCACCGGCGGCGTCCTCCGCAAAGCCCTCGCCCGCGCGGCGGGGAAATAGGCGGCGCGGCTATGCGAGCTTAAATTATTGCGTTAGCCTTCGGCCCCTCCGCCCCATCCTGGGGAGTAGAACCCAATGTCGAGAACCAATCCGGTTCCCCAGGATGGGGCGGAGGGGCCGAAACCTAACGATATCCAGCAAGGACACGCCCGCCATGACCTCGTTCACGATCAAGCTCCTACGCGCGCTTTCCGCGCTGCTTCTCTGGGCGGGGGCCGCCGGGGTCATCGCGGGCGCGCTCAGCCCCTGGGCGGCGATCAAAATACTGAAATCGGTGGATCTCAGCGTGCCCGGCGCACTGTTTGCTCAGGGGGGGCTGTGCCTTGCGGCGGGCGTTCTGGTGCTGCTCGGGCTTCGGCGCAGTCCCCTGCTCTGCTTGATCGCGGCGATCTACACGCTCGGCTGGGTGCATACGGCGACAGTCGAAGTCCCAAGACGCGTGAAGCACCAGGCGATCGGCGCGCAGCTGGCGCTGTTTCCCATCAATCGCCTGCTCGACCAGTTCCACATCAACGACCTTGAAATCTCGGACTGGAGCCGTCCGAACGAAGAACTCCTGGCTCCCGGCCTGGACTGGACAAACAAAGGCGCGCTTGTCTTACTCTTCGGCGGCCTCATCGGCCTGCCCGTCGACCCCATCGCTCTCTTCATCTACAAATGGACCGCCCGCGCCAAGTGCCGCCACTGCGGCGCGACGTGGCTCAAATCCCGTCATGCGGAGTTCTGCCCACAATGCGGGCATGGGACCGCGCCGGCGGACCGCTGGCATTGCGGGGTCTGTCATGGGGATTTAGGACTGAAGGATAAGTTCTGCACGCACTGCGGCGTGGTGGTGGTGGTTTAGGGACGGATGCATCAATGCTGAGTTTCGGCCACTCCGCCCCACTGGATTAGGATGGCCCCTCCGCCCCAATTCTGGGGGACCGGAAAATGCCA
>NZ_JBDSQY010000188.1:0-3266 GCF_039929585.1 Capsulimonas sp. | reverse complement strand
GTACCGTTCCTTCAATTCCGCCGGCTGCCCGTAAGCCGCTGCAATACGCATCATCAATACTGCCTGATTGCGCGTCAGTAAGATGGTGTCACCCAAGGCCGTGGCCGGCAGCAGAAGATCGGTAAATGGGATGATCCCAGGGATCGCGGAGATGACGGCGATCTTTGCATTGTCCCACGACGCATCCGCGATGATCTGATTGACGACCGCCGGGCGAAACGCGGGAATATGCCGCGCCAGCGACAACCGCAGTTCCGGACGCGCCGAGACGATCTGCGCCAGCGCCTCCGCCAGCCGCGTCTCATCGGCCGTCAGCGGGTCCGCATATAGTAAAATCGCTCCCTGAGGCGCTTCACGCGCATCCGCGCGCAGCGTCACATAAGGCCAAATATTGGCGGGTCCGGTCGCGCTGTTGCGCGGGATCGGCATCTCCAGCGCCAAACGCGCGGCGAGCAGCGCCGTATGATCCGGCGGTCCGATCAAAGCAATTTGGAACGGCCGCTCTGCTTCCTGCATAATCTCGGACGCCGACAGCGACTTCAGCTGTTTCCAAAATCCGAGCACGCCGGACGCCGCTGCGGGCGCCGCTTTCCATGGCAATTTAGGCATCGTTCACCCTCCTCTTGCAGACTTATACCCGTTTCACACTCACACAAAGCAGACGAACGAAATGGCGGAATTGTTTCCATCGGCAGGAGAAAGCCGCCGCAGCGCGGAATAAAGCGCCCTAATTGCAAGTTTGACGGCGCGCCGCGAACGCGGCGCAAGGGGTGACAATGACACGGGTAGTATTTTACGGATCGTCGACAGTGGAAGGCGCCGGAGCCTCCACGCCGGCGCGGCGGTTTACAACGATCGTTTCCAAGGCGATGGGCTGGGAAGAAGTCAATCTTGGGATTGGCGGCACAACAGTTGTCGGGCGCGACGAAGAAGGACAATTGATCCGCCGCGACAGCGGCCTGGGACGAGTGCCGGACGTCATCGACGCCAACCCGGATCTCGCCCTGATCCTTTACGGCGCCAATGACTTCGGCGGATCGCTGGAGCTTGGCTCCGAACGCGAGCGCATCTGGGGCACATTTTACTGGGACTACGACAGCATGCTGCGCGGGATCCTGGGCGGAGTCGCCCCAGAGAAAGTCGTGCTCAGCACATGCCAGTACCGGGCGGACGCCGACACGCCAAACGAATCCGGATACATTTTACAGGACTACAATGGCGCGATCAAAAAACTGGGAGCACAGTATGGAGTCCGCGTGCTTGATCCCTTCCAAGACTCGACAATTGATTCGCGCAATTTCGACAAACTCTGCGCCGATCCTACCCATCTGAACGACAATGGCTATGAACAATTAGCCGCATTCTTCCTGGAAGCCCTGCGTTAATCCTCAATAAGAACGCGCGTCAGATGTGCTCCAGACGCTGGAGGGCGCGCTGGATGCGCGCCCTCTCGTTTTCCAAATCCGAGAGCCGCGCGCGCAGTTCGTTGGCTTGCTCCTCGTAAATATCGACCTGCGCGCTCACGGCATCCGCCCATTCCGCTTCCGTCTTCTGACGCCGGAACACATTGAAGCAGCTATCGATAATAACTGCGGTAATGTAGATCAGATAGAAGAAGATGGGCCACGCGAACCCGATATAGGAATAGAGCAGGATCTTGTTCAGGTCCGGACCGCTGGCCGGAGCCTGCGACGGCCCGATCAGCTTCTCGACATACGGGACAAAATGGATGTCCACCGTCATGGCGCCCGCGAAGAGCAGCACATTGACCCAGCGCCCAGCGCCCCGAATGTAGCGCGACAGCGTCTTCAAGTTCGCCAGCCGCTCTCGCCGGTCTTCTTCCGCTTCAATGATGGCGCGGTTCTGGTTCTGGTCCAGATCGTGCAGCGCCAGGGACACTTTGCTTTGCTCCGAGGCGCGCGCGGCTTCCACTTGCAGCACCGTGTCGCGCGCGAAGGTCACGGTCTGATCGCCGTACGCCAGCGCCTTTCGTTCGATCTCCAGCGCCACTAGATAATCCACGTCATCCAGTGCGGGCGTGTCCCCAAGGGCCTCTTCCGCGATCCCCTTAGGCAATGCGATCGGAAGCCCAGCTTCGCGCTCCACCTCGCGCACGATCTCCAAAGCCCGCTGCCAGTGCTCCACATTGTCGTCGGCGCGATCCCGCGCTTCGTCGAGCATCCGGGCGGCCATGTCCGCCATGGCCCGGGCGAGACGCGCTGCTGCGGCGCCGCGCAAAAAGTCCACTTCGGCGAACATACTGATAATCGTGGTCGGCCGGTCGTAAATGCACTGCTCCAGCAAGCGCAGGCACTCTTCTGAGAAGCCTCGGCTGGCGGCGTACCGGGCGGCGTCAAAGCGTGTGTCGTGCTCATCGCTGGCGGCCAGGGCCTTTTGGATCGTCTCGTAAGCCTCGGGGTAGCGCCCCTGCAAGTGCTGCACGTAGGCGAGATGCCGCAGGCTTTTGACGTAAAAGGCGTCACCTTTCGATGCGCTGAGCCGCTGTGCTCGGTAGAACGCTTCCTCCGACTCAGGAAGATTGCGCTCGTGCTTCCAGAGCAGCCAGCCGATCTCGAACCACGCCACGTAATCCTGCATGCCCTGCGGCGTCAAGACCAGATCGCGAAGGATACGCAGCGCATCCTGGAAATCCTCTTCGCGGTCCCGGCCCAGCCGCCTCATGCCGCTGACCAGCCAGCGGCTGGATTCGGCGCGGCGCACCTGGGTCTGCGCCTCATACATCCCGCGCATCTTGTCATGGACCTTGACGAGCGCCTTTTGCTGCCGCAGCAGCTGACGCGCGAGACGCTCGAACTCGGTCGCCAGGGTGTCTTGAAGGCTCGCCGAAGGATCACTGGCGATCGGCAAAATCGTATGCTGAGCGAACTCGAGAGGTTGAAAATTGTCAACAGGGAACCGGTCCATCCCATCGACCAGGGAATCAATATCCGTGGCGAGGTTCCCGAGAAACTCTCCCGCCGTTTCACGGCCATTCACCATCACATCGATGTTACGGAGGGTTTGCGACGCCTGAGAGGCTTGGGCGCGGACGATCGTGGCGTAGAATTGCACGAGCTGCCGTGCGTTCTCCGCGACGAGTTCCAGCTGGTACTCGTGCTCGATCGCGCGCAGACGTTCGTAATCATGTCGGAAGGGTTTCGGAATCAACGAGAATAAAGGTCCGGAGCCGCTCATTTTGACATCCCACGGTATTCTACGCAGTCAACATTACGGAGTGGCTTTTCTGATCGCATAGCGAAGAATAG
>NZ_JBDSQY010000187.1:0-67285 GCF_039929585.1 Capsulimonas sp. | reverse complement strand
CGCAAATGCCGATTATCGATCACAATATTTTCCGTCCGGCACGGACGGTTAGCCGAAGGCTCCCAGGCCCGGGTTTCATAACCGGGACAATTGGTGTAGGCCTAATCTATCGCCAACCCCTCCGCCTCGTCCAAATCCTCCAGCGGCGTCACTTCCCACCAGTTACGACCGGACTTCACTTCCACGCTCAGCGGCACGTCTAACGGAAACGCGGTTTCCATGCCCTCTTTCACCAGCGCCGCGAGCGCTCTCACTTCGCCTTCGGGACATTCGAAGAGCAGTTCGTCGTGGACCTGCAGGACCATCTTGGCGGCGAGTTTTTGATCGGTGAGCGCTTTGTCGACTTTCAGCATCGCAAGCTTGATGATGTCGGCGCTTGTCCCCTGGACCGGCATGTTCGCCGCTTCGCGTTCGGCGGCCTGACGGAACTGGTAGTTCGTGCTGTTGACCTCGGGGACATAGCGGCGGCGGCCAAGCATCGTCTGGACGTACCCCTTGGTGCGGGCGTCTTCGAGAATTTTTTCTAAGTATTCGCGCACGCCGGGATAGCTGGCGAGATATGTCTTGATCAGTTCGGAGGATATCGCCTGGCTGACGCCCAGCTCGGCGGAGACACGGAAGGCGCTGGCGCCGTAGATGACGGCGAAATTGATCGTCTTCGCCTGACGCCGCTGGTCGGAGGTGACGGGCTGCCCTTCGGGGATCTTGAAGATCAGGCGCGCGGTGCGGGAATGGATATCGTCGTGCGCGGCGAAGGCTTGAACGAGACCTGGGTCGTGTGTCATGTGGGCGAACAAACGCAGTTCGATCTGAGAATAGTCCGCCGAAACAAGCACATTGCCTGGAGACGCGACAAACGCCTTGCGGATTTCCCGACCGACTTCGGTACGGATCGGAATGTTTTGCAAATTGGGGTTGCTGGAGCTGAGACGCCCGGTGCTGGTCGCTGTTTGATTGAGCGACGTGTGAACCTTCCCCGTTTCTTTGTTGATCAGGGCCGGCAGCGCGTCGGCGTAGGTCGATTTCAGCTTGGACAGTTCGCGCCAGGCAATGATCTTGGAGGCGATCTCGTGGCCTTTCGCGGCCAGATCGTCTAACACTTCCGCGCCAGTGGAGTAGCCCGTCTTATTCTTCTTGCCAGCGGGCAGCTTGAGCTTGTCGAACAGGATTTCTTGTAACTTTTTGGTGGAGCCGATCGCGAACTCCTCGCCGGCGATGGCGTAGATCTCGGCCTCCAGACCGGCCATGAGTTCACCCAGGCGCTTGCTGGCGTCCTTGAGAATATCACCATTGACCGTGACGCCCGTGCGCTCGATACGCGCGAGAACATCCGCGAGCGGCAGTTCGATGTCGAACAAAATCTGTGTCAGCCCGTCGGATTCCAGGCGCGCCAACAACGGCTCGCGCAGAGCGGCAACGGCGGCGGCTTCGTCGGCAACGCTGGATTCGGGGTCGTCTTCGTCGAACAGAAGCTCCGTACCGGCGAAGTCGGCCGCAAGATCGCGCAGCGGGTATCCGATGCGCCCGGCATTCAGAAGATAGGCGGCAAGATGGGTATCGAATGTGACGCCGCGCACCATGACGCCATTGCGGCCCAGCACGCCGGTGACCAACTTCAGATCGTGGACGGTTTTCGGCTTATTTGCGTCTTCTAAGTAGGCTTTGAGAGCGGGCGAAGCATTGGCCCAATCGATATAAGCCCCCTCGCCTTCGATGGCCAAACCAACCCCCTTGAGATTCGCCTCCATCAAGGTCGCCTTCGCGGGTGTGAAGTAGAGCTGAAGGCCGATAGGAGTGTTGGCGGCCGTAAAGCGTTTCAGAACTTCATCGATCGCGGCGGCGTCAGTCGGAACAGTGTGTGTAATCTGAGAGCGCGTAGTGGGCGTGGCCGATGGCGCGGGAGGCGTCACGCCGCCCTTGGCGCGCTGGGCGGCTTCCAGGCCCGGCAGACGGCGCAGCAGGGTGTGGAACTCCAGCTTCTCGAACAGCGCACGCACGGCGGCGAAGTCGGGACCGTTCTCTTGATAGTTGGCGTTCAGGTCGATGTCGCCGAGTGGCACATCGCGCAGGATCGTCGCGAGACGCTTGCATTGCAGGGCGCCGTCGGTATGAGTGATCAAGGCGTCGCGCTGTTTGACCGGCAGCTCATCCACATGATAGATCAACTCTTCCAGCGTCTTGTACTGGCCGAGCAGCTTGGACGCGCCCTTTTCGCCGATACCGGGAACGCCAGGCAGGTTGTCGCTGGAATCGCCTTTGATGCCCTTAAGATCGGGGATTTGCGATGGGTCCAGGCCGTAGCGGTCCCGTACGGCTTTGGCGTCGTAGATCACAGTATCAGTGACGCCCTTGACCATCATCATCACTTTGACCGGGCCTTGATCGTCGTCTACCAATTGCAGCGCATCGCCATCGCCCGTCACGATCAGGACTTCGTAGCCTTCGTTCTTCGCGATTTCAGCCAGTGTGCCGACCGCGTCGTCGGCCTCCACGCCTTCAATCTCGATCACGGGGACATTAAACGCCGTGGCGGCGTCACGCGCGGGCTGGCGCTGGGGCTTCAGATCGTCGGGGATTGGTTTGCGCTGGGCTTTGTAGCTCGCGAGTTCTTTGTGCCGGAAGGTAGGCGTCGGATGATCGAAGGCGGCGAAGATCGCGTCAGGCTTTTCGCGCTCTAAAATCGTCAGAAGCATCATCACGAAGGCGAAGACAGCGTTCGTCGGCGTCCGATCCGAGGTGGACAGATACCGCATCGCGAAGAAGCCCCGGTAGAGCAGGCTGTTGGCGTCCAGAATCACAAGTTTCGGCATGCTCGGATTATACCCGCATTGGCGCAATGGCCCGCCGCACTTTGCCTTGGTTCTCACGGTGAACAAACCATGCAGGAACTGAATGTCGAAAAGACCAATTATTGACAGGCGCGCATTTTGAAGCGCGTAAGCGAGAGGAACAATTTGTTGAAATCTATGAAAAAGCCGCTGCAATTCTGCGCAATCTTCGCAATTGCCGTTCAGGCCGCAATCGGCGCGCACGCCGCGCCGACATGGTCCGAAACCAAAGCGAACGATTGGTACAAACAGCAGCCATGGCTTGTGGGGGCAAACTATACGCCGGCAACCGCCATCAATGAGCTGGAGATGTGGCAGCCCGACACCTTCGACCCCAAGACGATCGACCAGGAGCTGGGCTGGGCGCAGGGCATCGGCATGAACACGATGCGCGTGTTTTTGCAGGATCAGCTCTGGACGCAAGACCCCAAAGGGTTCAAAAAGCGGATCGGCGAGTTCCTCAAGATCGCGGACAAGCATAAGATCAAACCGCTGTTCGTGCTCTTTGATTCCTGCTGGGACCCAAACCCCAAGCTCGGCAAGCAGCACGATCCCGTCCCCGGCGTGCATAATTCCGGCTGGGTGCAGAGCCCCGGCGCGGATGAACTGCGGGACACAACACAGTATCCCAAACTTCACGCCTATGTGACGGGCGTCGTCGGAGCCTTCGCTCACGATCGCCGGGTCCTGGGCTGGGATGTCTGGAACGAACCCGACAACGGCAATGACGCCAGCTACGGCCCGAAGGAGCCCAAGAACAAAGTCGAGCTAATCACCGCCCTGCTGCCGCAGGTCTTTGAGTGGGCGCGCGAGGCGAAGCCCGATCAACCGCTGACCAGCGGCGTTTGGAAGGGCGATTGGTCCAACCCGGATACGATCGG
Source organism: Capsulimonas sp. (assembly GCF_039929585.1). Classification (NCBI taxonomy): domain Bacteria; kingdom Bacillati; phylum Armatimonadota; class Armatimonadia; order Capsulimonadales; family Capsulimonadaceae; genus Capsulimonas; species Capsulimonas sp. Next base: position 63,576 of record NZ_JBDSQY010000187.1, on the reverse strand, counting down.
GGCCATGGAAAAGCTTCAGCTCAGTGAATCCGATGTGGTCACCTTCCATAATTACGGCTCCGGCGAAGACTTCGAACGGTGCATAAAGTCGCTTCAGCGCTTCAATCGGCCCATTCTCTGCACCGAGTATATGGCGCGCGGCGCGAACAGCACCTTCCAGGGATCATTGCCAATCGCGAAACAATACCGCGTCGGCGCGATGAACTGGGGCCTGGTCGCGGGCAAAACCCAGACCTTCCTGCCCTGGGACTCATGGCAGCATCCCTACACCGATCGAGATCCGGCGATCTGGTTCCATGAGGTCTTCCACACCTATGGGGCTCCATATCGTCCCGCCGAGACCGTCTTTATCAAAGAGATCACGGCTTCGGTCAACGGAGAGTAACGAGCGGAACCCTACGATCCCCACCCCGCCGCGGTACGCGTTGTTGCGGCTGGCTGTGCTATAATACAGGCCATGAGTGAAGTTAAAGAGCAGAGCGCTTACGCGCGGGCGGGTGTGGATATCGATGCGGCGACGGACGCCGTGGACCGGATGAAGGCGCATATTAAAAAGACGCTGACGCCGGGCGTGCTGACCGGCGTCGGCAGCTTTGGCGGCATGTTCGCGCTGTCGTCGCTGGGCGCATTGCAGGACCCCGTACTGGTCTCCAGCATCGACGGCGTCGGCACCAAGCTCAAGATCGCCTTTGCGACCAACCGGCACGACACCATCGGCCGTGACCTCGTCAACCACTGCATCAACGATATTCTCGTGCAGGGCGCCCGTCCCCTATTCTTCCTAGATTATTTCGGGACCGGCAAGCTCCAGCCCCACGTCGCGGAAGCCGTGGTCAAGGGCCTCTCAGACGGCTGCCAGGCCGCAGGCTGCGCCCTGATCGGCGGCGAGACCGCCGAGATGCCCGGCCTGTACGGCGACGGTGAATACGACCTCGCCGGCAGCATTGTCGGCTTGGTGGAGCGCGCGAAGATTGTCGACGGTTCCCAAGTCGCCCCTGGCGACGTCCTCATCGGCCTCGCCTCCGACGGCCTGCACACCAACGGCTACTCACTCGCCCGCCAGGCCCTCTTACACGACGGCCAATTGCCGCTTGAAGAGCCCCTGACGGAACTAGACGGAGCCACCTTGGCCGATGTCCTCTTAGCGCCCCACCGATGCTACGCCCCACCGGTCCTCTCCTACCTGGAGACGAACCGTGTGCACGCCATGGCGCACATCACCGGCGGCGGCTTCCTGGACAACATCCCGCGCGTGCTCCCCGCCGGCGTCGGCGTCCACATCGACCGCAGCACATGGACCGTCCCGCCAATCTTCGCCCTGATCGAAAAGCTCGGCGGCGTTTCGAACTACGAGATGCACCGCGTGTTCAACATGGGAATTGGTTTTGTCTTAGTCGTTCCGGCGGAAGACGCCGACGCGGCGATCGCGTACTTTGAGGCGGCTGGGGAAAAGGCCGTGAAGCTGGGCGAAGCGATTGTTGGGGACGGGGTTACGCTGGGGTAAGACCTATTCCCCGTTCGTCCCTATTCCCCCACTCGCTTATGCTCGTCTCCCCCTTTTTCCCAACAAGCTGCTTCGCAGGGTAAAAGGGGTGCTCATCATTAAGTTCCATTCACTCGTCACAGCACCGTGAGGATTTAAGTCGCCATTGCCAATAGCTCTCCTCATTTGTTCAGTTAGAGCTGGGGTTTCAATCCGGGTTAAGGATAGATTAAAGCCTGCGGCTTGAATCCATGTGAACAGAACGGAGAAACCAAGTGACGAAGAAGACCGAAACACGAGGTACGGAAACATCAGGCGATGCCAATGGTGCGCACCTCGAGGCGTGAAGCGAAGACATTCGCCAAAATAGCGGAACTAACCGCATAATTTATCGAAGGCAGGCTACCATTCTCATCAGGGTATGGGACAGAAACGGTTGCCGACGAAACTACGCTCTTGATCACTTACGGGAGTGTAAAATGAAGTGTGCTTTTGCTTGGAACTTAAATCTGGAGGCTATAATGATCGCAGGATGACCGACCAAGAGATCTCATGTCCATTTTGCGATAAGGGCAACCGCCAGGTAAAAGCTGGCGCCCACCTCGGGGCGCAGCGTTACAAGTGCATGCACTGCAACCGTCGCTATATCCCCACGGCGACCAGACATACCCACACTGCTGATATACGGCGCAGCGCGCTTGAGCTCTACGAGGGCGGCGTCACCCCGCGTGACGTCGCGCGGCAGCTCGAACTCAGTCCACACACGCTGACCAAGTGGATCCGCGCGGCCAAGCAGGACGCGGGCGTGAATTCGCCGCCGCCTGCACCGGAACCGCCCCGTATGCCGATCGCCTCATCAAAGCGGCGCATGACCATTGTGGACGTGGCGGAACACGCCGGCGTGTCCATTTCCACAATATCGAATTATCTCAACAATAAGGGCCGAATGGCGGATGAGACGCGCGACCGCATCGCGGCATCCATGAGCGAATTGCGCTTTACGCCTAACTCGCTGGTGCGCGCGATCCGGCAGCGCCGGACTTATATTCTCGGAGTCGTAACGTTCGGCCTCCACGACTTGAACAAAAATCTCGGCGAGAACCCGACCCCCGCTCTGCTTGCCGGGATCAACAATGCCGCCTATAGTCACCGCTACAATCTGCTCGTCTATACCGACATCGGGAACCGGATGTCCGCGCTGCAGTTTCTCGATGGGCACATTGACGGCCTGATCTGGGCGGCGCCTTCGATTGACGAACCGCAGCTAAAGATGCTCGCGGAAGTCGGTTTTCCCACCACCGTCCTTCTCTCAAATAGGACGCCGCCAGGGATCGGCTCGGTGGCGGTCGACAACGTGAACGGATTCCGAATACTCGTCGAACATCTGGCGGCTCATGGACACCGCCGGATCGCGTACCTGGGACCATCAAATCAGTCGGACTATCAGGAGCGCATCAAGGGCTATCGCCTAGGGATCGTGTCGGCCGGCATTCCGTGGGATCCTCATCTCGTGATCACCAGTGCAGCCATTACCAAGAACTGGATGCATATGGACACAAGCGCATACCAGGCGGCAATTCAGCGCATCCTAAAGATGCGCGACGCTCCTACCGCATTGATGCTTGGCGACGACGCCTGGGCGGCGTGGGCGATCCGCTATCTTGCGACGCTGGGCGTACGCGTTCCACAAGATCTTGCCATTACAGGCTTCGACGACAATGCGGCAGCGCTCTCGGTTCCAGGAGGGATCACCACTATCCATCAGGATTTCTATCGGATCGCCGAAATCGGGACAGAGTTGCTGATGCAACTCATCGAGGGAAAGTCCCCCACTGCACAGAGCGCCGTAGTTCCCTGCTCGCTTGTGGTGCGTAATTCCACAGCCAGAGTCCTTACTCCGTCGTAATTACCCACAGCAATGCGTTGCCGCTATCCGTTGCATTCTGGAGACAGAATATATCCACAAAGGAAAATTCTATATCCATTTTGGAACACGCGCCTTGTTATCCTTTATAATAATTCTGATTATTTCCCGATAAACAAGCCAAATACGTAGAATTTGTCCTTGACAAACGGGTTATGCTGTGATAGACTGGCTCGTGAGATAAATCCGTTATACCATTGAGAGCAGGTGCGACTGGCTGGAGCAGTCACAAGTAACCACTGCCGATCCTAAGACGAACACGCTTACCATTGGCATAACGCCGCAGGCAATTCTCTGTATACAAGTATTGCCGTTACTTTAGTCTGTGTACGATAAAGTAACAGATCCAGGAGACTTTTACATGCATCGCCCAAGAACATCGTATTTCGCTTTCACTCTTATTGAACTACTTGTTGTTATAGCGATAATAGCTATACTCGCTGCAATTCTCTTCCCCGTATTCGCCAAAGCTCGGGAGAAAGCAAGGCAGATCACGTGTCTGTCCAACGAAAAGCAGATCGTATTAGGCGTATTGCAGTACAACCAGGACAATGATGAGACATACCCTGGCGGCCAAATGTACGGCGAAGAAAATTGCAGCTGGACGAAGGAAATTCAGCCTTACATTAAGAACGGGGCTGTGCAATCCACAGCCTTTGGCGTGGGTTATGGCGGGGGCGTGTTCACATGTCCGTCCAGCAAACTGCCCCTCTACCAGTCCTACTCCATGCGCGGCGACCTGTTCCCTAACTTCTGGCCCAACTCGCCGTTCCACGCCGTGACAACGGCTGCAGTCGACTCGCCCTCAACCCACATCATGGCGGAAGAGGTAGGCGACCAAGCGGTCTACGACGGCATGGAGTTCATGTTCGACACGCACGTCTGGTTCTGGGCGTCTAACAACATCGACTGGGCCAACATCGAGAACACTACGACGCCAGATGTGGCGAACAGCCGCGACTGTGACGAGACCGGTCCGGGAGTCAACTGGAACTGGCAGCGATGTTCGCAGTTTCCACGGTATCGCCACAACGGCGTCTCGAATTTCCCATTCCTGGACGGTCATGTGAAGGCGATCTCGAAGGGGCGCCTCGACTACGGACACAATGTCTACAACGCGCAAACCGACGACAACAGCTTCGGCTAGTCGTTGAGGATCTGAAGATGATGAAACTGAGAACAGGTTCTCTCGCCACGATGTCTTTGGCTGTTATCGCGTTTACCGCGGGATGCAGTCGTCAGCAGGCGGGAGCGCCGCCGCCGCGGATCTCTCCCGAGGCCGTACCGGCAACCGCCGGTACGGTGCAGCAGGGAGCGCTTCCCGACTCGATGCCGCCCGAAATGCGTGCTCAGGCCGAAGCTGCGCGCCAGTCAGCGATCCAGAACCAGCTGGACAATGCCCGAAAACTCTCCGCGACACGTTCGCCAACCGGAAAGAAATAGGCTACCGCCGCTCCGGTGGTTGGGACCGGAGCGACAGTCTTATCGTCCACTCCAGCGGTGCCGCTGGCGTATTCTCAATGAAGGAGTCTATATGCTAAGAGTAAAAACAACAATCGCAATATTATTTGCGGCGAGCCTGTGCGCGACCGTTCCGGCAAAAGCCCAGCTTATTGGTGGGAACTATGTCAAGGGCGCTAACTTACCCTGGCTCGACGGCCATTACTCGTACTACCTCGGTGTGGATCCGCACAATCCTAGCTACGGGTGCGCGTATAACTCCGGGAGCATGAATGCGCATTTCGCCGACATGCACAACATGGGAATCACGGTCGTCCGTCTCTGGATCAACCAGTCCGACCAGGGCTGCACGATCGACGGCAGCGGCAATACAACCGGCGTTACCTCGCTGTTCTGGACCAATCTTGACGACACCGTTAGGCTCGCCGGCAATAATGGGATCAAACTCTATCTCACTCTCAACAACGGTCGCGCCGACTTCCTGACCAACGGCGCACTGCTGAATAACTACATCAACAACGCGCTCAAACCCCTCATTCAGCGATACAAAGGCGATAGCAGGATCTGGGCGATTGACGCCATGAACGAAATCGACGGAGTTGTCGGCGGACCTGACGGCAACTACGGAAGCGGCCCGAGCTGGTCACAGGCGCAATCCTATATACGGAGCATCGTCTCCGCCGTTCACAGCGTCGATCCCGGCCGTCTTGTGAGTTGCTCCACCGGCTGGCATACCTGGAACAACCTTGGATACTTCAAGGGACAAGGGCTCGACTTTTATGACTTCCACCTCTACAACGACAATGGCTACATCCCAACCGCATCCAGCCTCGGCATGGATAAGCCTGTTTATGTCGGAGAAACGGGGCAGTCCACCAATTCCTGGAATGACTCGCTCCAAAACACGGAGATGGCCAACATCCTATCAAACTCGAACAATGGATATGCAGGCATTGGAATATGGGATTATGATTACGCCGGATCCACCGACATTCACACGATGCTCTACGCAAATGGGAGCTGGCGGCCAGTCTGCAATACGATCAAGAACTTTACGTATACCGGGGGCGGCTCATCCAACCTGATCGCCAATGGAACCTATACCATCGTCAACAAAAACAGCGGCATGGCTCTGGACGATCCCGGCGGCTCGACGGCCGACAGCACGGCTATCAACCAGTGGTCGGTCAATGGAGGGTCTAACCAGAGGTGGCAGCTCACCAATCTCGGCGGTAATGTTGTGGAACTCATTAATGTCGCGAGCGGCAAGGCGCTCGACGTCACCGGTGCGTCGACGACCGCGGGAGCGCTAATCGACCAGTACACGTGGGGCAACAACGCCTGGCAGAAGTGGAACATCGTCTCCATGGGGAGCGGCTACTACAAAATCACGAGCAACTATAGCGGCCTCGCCCTCGATGTCGCCAGCGCGTCAACCACAGCAGGAGCCTCTGTTGACCAGTGGACCTGGAGTGGCAATGCGAACCAGCTCTGGAAGTTCCAGTAAGAGCGAACATTAGACACAGCGGGCGCTCGCCAGAGCGAGCGCCCGTACCCTGACATCCACTCAGTGGCTTCCTGTGCCGGTAAGTTGGGCTGTCGCCCCCTCATTTGTACCGATATTTCGACTCTCCCATTCGGATCGTCGTTCCGCAGGTCGAACAGAGCCCATACGGCGCAGAAATCGTTGCATGGGCGGAAGAACGACTGCTTAGTTCCTATCGAAAGGAGAATTTACCATGCCCGCACCACCGGTACGCATCCTACGGACACTCCCCGCCATCATCGCGTATGGACTTACGACGCTCACCGGTTCTGTCATTGTCAGTTCCGTAAAGGCTCAAACCCCGCCAACTCCGGCACAAACACCGGTCATCGTTTCGCCGGAAGTCTCGGCGGATCATCATATTACGTTCCGGTTAACGGCTCCTAAGGCCGATACCGTCAGGCTAATCGGCGGTGACATCGCAGGCTCGGGCTCCGTAATGAGCAAGAACGAAGATGGAACCTGGGAAGTTACCCTCGGCCCCGTCGATCCCGGCCCCTATCGATATAGCTTCGAAGTAAACGGAGTTCCCGTCTGCGACCCGCGAAGTCCATCGGTTAGCCTGGCAAACGGTAATGTATGGAGCCTGGTATATGTTCCCGGTTCTAAGTTTATGGATACCGGCGAGGCGCCCCATGGCGCCGTAGCATCTGTAAATTACTACTCCGCCTCTCTTGCCTTAACACGCCGTATGCACATATACACCCCGCCGGGCTATGAGCGGGGCAAAGGCAAATATCCGGTGCTTTACTTGTTGCACGGAGCCGGCGATAGCGACGACTCCTGGCCATCGGTGGGGCGCGCCGGATTTATCCTGGACAATCTGATTGCGCTGGGCAAAGCGAAGCCGATGATTGTGGTGATGCCTGCGGGACATACTCCAAGAACGCCGGGCATCACCATGAATGGGATGTCCGATGAGTTTCTTAACGATTTCGTCGGCGACATTATGCCGTATGTCGAAAAGAACTACCGCGTTATTAATGACCGCGACCATCGCGCCATCGCCGGGCTCTCCATGGGCGGCTGGCAGACGCTCAATATTGCAGTGGCTCATCTCGATACGTTCGCGTATGTGGGGGTTTTCAGCTCCGGCCTGTTCGGCATTGCGCCGCGAGCGGGCGCCAATAGCGCGACAGTGTCTCCCAACTCGCACTTCACCTGGGAAGACCAGCATATATCGGACCTGAACAATACCGATACGAAAAAGGGCCTGAAACTGCTCTGGTTTAAAACAGGCGTGGACGATTTCTTGCTGGGCACGACGACGGCGACCGTGGAGCTCTTTCGGCGACATGGTTTCGATCCGGTGTTCGGCCAGTCGCCCGGCGGCCATACCTGGAGCAATTGGCGCAAATACCTGGTAGAGTTTGCGCCGCAGCTATTTCAATAGAATGACGGCCTATCGCTAAAAGAACGGGCGCACTTCGGCGGCTTCCACGGCTTTACCCAGACGCGAGAGCCGCCGGATCCCGGATGATATCACGGGCAAAGCCTTGGATGTAAACCCGCGATACAGATGAGCTTGCGTAACATCAGTTACCAGGTGAAAGAACTATAAACATTGATCTCGAAATTTATCTTAAGTATCGGTATCACAGTGCTTTCGGGCCTAACGCTGCCGAGTTTGTCACACGCTCAGGCGGCCTCAACCTCAACGAGTAGCACCATGATCGAACTGAACGGGACAGCTGGTGGCGACCGGTTCGACGGGATCGGCGCCGTCAGCGGCGGCGGCGCTACATCGGTTCTCCTGAAGGACTATCCGGCGAAACAGCGAAGCGAAGTGCTGGACTTGCTGTTCAAGCCGCAGTTCGGCGCTTCGATTTCGACATTGTACGTCGAAGTGCCAGGCGACGGCAACAGCACGCAGGGCACGGAGCCAAGCCATATGCACTCTAAAACCGAAGAGAACTACTATCGCGGCTATGAGTGGTGGCTGATGAAGGAAGCCAAGAAGCGAAACCCGACGCTCAGCCTCGATGCCTGTGCGTGGGGTTGTCCGGGCTGGGTCGGTAACGGCAACTTCTGGTCGCAGGATATGTGCGACTACTATGTCAAGTGGATCAAGGGGCTCAAGAGTGCGCACGGAATTACGCTAGACGCCATTGGATGCCGCAACGAAAAGGGCGTCAACGAAGACTTTATCAAGATGTTCCGCAAAACTCTGAGCAGCCACGGCCTGAACGCGGTTAAGCTGCATGGCTTTGACAACTGGGGCGACAAGAAGTGGGACTGGTGCAAGGATCTGCTCACCGATCCCGAACTGGCAGCGTCCGTTGACGCCATCAGCAACCACACCATGACCGAGGTCGGCACGCCTGCGTCGGTCCGTCAGATCAGCAAAGATTTGCACAAGCCGATCTGGAACAGCGAGGAGCATGTGTACAAGGACGGATTTGATTGTGAAATCAGCATCGTCCAGGCGTTCAATAAGAACTATATTCGCGACGGCGTTACCAAGATCACGAACTGGTACCTCGTGGCTTCCGTGTACGACACCGAGCCTTATGGGGTGCAACCCTCTATGCTGATCGCTAATTCGCCGTGGAGCGGCGAATATAGCATTCGGCCCGCGCTGTGGGGGTATGCACACTATGGCCAATTTACCAAACTTGGCTGGGAATACCTGAACGGCGGCTGCGCCAATCTGGCCGATGGCGGCAGTTATGTGACGCTCAAATCGCCGGGCTCCGACTACAGTGTTATCGCCGAAACCAAAGGCGCATCCCAGCCGCAGACTGTGCACTACCATGTCAGCGGCGGTCTATCAACTGGCAAGCTCTGCGTCTGGCGCAGCAACGCTACCGAGCAGTTTGTAAGACTGCCGGATATTCAGCCTGTGAATGGCGCCTTCTCGATAACGTTAGAGCCTGACGCCATCTACTCGCTGTCCACCACGACCGGCCAGCAGAAAGGCTCGTTCGAGCCGACTCCGCATGCGGCCTTCCCGCTTCCGTATCATGAGACATTCAACCACTACTCCACCGCCAAGGCGTGGGGTTACCTGCCTCACTATACGGCCGATATCGTGGGCGTTTTCGAACTGGCGGATCGGCCGGACCATAAAGGCGGCTGCCTGCGACAGGTGATCGGTGACAAGGCGCAAAGCTGGGCTCCGGAATGGATGCCTTATACCGTGATTGGCGATTCTGACTGGAAAGACTATGAAGTGAGCGTGGAAATGCTGCTGGACAACGGCGGCTCGGCCGGCCTGCTGGGCCGTGTCATCAGCACCGGCAATGGCTGGAACAACTCGCCCAAAGGCTACTACATGACCGTGAGCGCCGATGGCAGCGTGGACTTGCGCTCGTCCACGCAAGCCGGCAACAACCCGCCGGGTGATCAACTCGATTCGGGGACAGTCCCACAGTTCGATTCCAAAGTCTGGCACACGATCAAGCTCCGATTTGTCGGCGGCCGTATCGACGGATTTGTTGACGGCAAACAGGTCGTCAAAGCGGATAGCACGGTATGGGATCATGGCATGGTCGGCCTACTCACTGGCGGATTGGACGACAAGCGCAACACGGCGTTATTTGATAACCTGATCATTAATACGATCGACGGTTCGCTACCGCCCGCGACGGTGTTTGCGCAGGATATCAGCCCGATGTATAAATAACGACAGAACGATGGCAGTGGAAGTATCAAGAGGGCTTGGCCAACCGGCTCGCCATTTTAAGATATCTGGCGAGCCGTAATTATTCGGTTCCTAAAAATAGCGCGCTACTGTATCTGCTGACGTGAAGCCAATGGTTGGCGGGTCTGTCAAATAAACAGTGCTTTTGCTTTGAAAATTAATCGTTGAGTTTGCCCCGTCCCTCGAAAACGATCGATAACTGCGTCCGGATTTGCCCTCCAATGGACAATGCGCATCGTCCATTCTATGAACTGTTTAAGCTTAAGGTGGTTGCGTGAATGCATAAAATCACATGCCAAGAGTGTGCAAAGAACACAGTGGGAGGATAGACTACGAGTGCGCGCCCCTACCCTCCAAAGAGCAAGGACTGAGACGCCACTCGATACCGCCGCTAAAGCGTAAAATTACTATTCATCATAGAAAAGGTTTTATTTGCAGAAGAACTCACCGCCGCCGAGAAGCAAAGGGGCCTCGCTGGTATCGTCCAGTATGTCAAACCGACCGAACACCGCGTTGAAATACAGCTAAGGGGCTCACTGAACAAATGAGACTTTTCATTCTTCACACCTACTTGTCGAGCGAGCAAGGACAATAATTATCAGCACCCCTTTTACCCTGCGAAGCCGCTTGTTGGGAAAAAGAGCGGGCGCCCCTTGGGCGGACGCGCTAAAGCGCCTGGGGAATAGGGACTAATGGCAAATAGGAACGAACGGAATAGAGCCTACTCCGCCTCCCCCAAATACTTATTCACCACCCGCACCAGATGATCCGGGCCGAACGGCTTGGTGATGTACTCGTTCACCCCCACATCCATTCCCTTTTGAATATCCTCTTCCTGGGCCTTCGCGGAAAGCATAATGATCGGCATCTCGCACGTCTCCGGATCCGCCCGCAGAGTGCGGGCGACTTCGTAGCCGTCAATACGCGGCATCATGATGTCCAATAAGACGAGATCGGGTTTGTGCTCGCGGACCTGGGCGAGAGCTTCCTCGCCATTGACCGCGACCAGCATTTGATGTCCCTGCCGCGCGAGAATGAATTCCATCAGGCGGACGATCGGCGGCTCGTCGTCCACTACGAGTATCTTGTAGGGCATAATATTCTATCTTTTCTCAACGGATTGTACCATACTTGGCGCCCAATGTTCAGACCGGATGGATCGCCGTCCAGACCTGTCGGAGCAGCAGGAAGAGCGACAAGGATGCGGCGATCACCGTGGTCGTCCACGCAACAAAATTCATGCCGATCGAGTTTTTGTGATGGCCCATGATGCGTCGCCGATTAATCAAGATGAGCATCAGGATCAGCTCCACCGGCAGCAGAGCGCAGTTCACAATCTGAGCATTCAGAATGATCTGGATCAGGTTGGAATGCGCGGGCAGGAACATGATCAGCAGGCCGCTCATTAAAATCAAGGCGCCGTAGGTGCCATAGAACAACGGCAGTTCGCGGATGCGCCGGCCCAGGCCGCTCTCCCACCCCAGCGACTCCGTGACCGCGTAAGCCGAGGACAGCGGCACGACCATCGCGGCCATCAGCGAGGCGTTCAGCAGGCCGAAGGCGAACAGGATCGATGCGTACTTGCCGGCAAGCGGCTGAAGAGCGACGGCGACTTGGCCGGCGCTTTCGATATGCGTGATTCCGGCGCCGTGCAGCTCCTTCGCGCAGGTTATGACGATAAACATCGCGACGATGGACGACAGCAGGCAGCCCAAAATGGTGTCCCATTTCGCCAGCGCGTAGTCCTTCATCGAGATGCCCTTGTCGCGGACAGCCGACTGCTGATAGAACTGCATGTACGGAGAAATCGTCGTGCCGATCAGCGTCACGATCATCACGATCAAATCCCCGCTCCAGGGAAGTTTGGAGAGCGGCGGCAGAAACGTCGCGTGCAGGACTTGTCCCCACGGAACACCGATTTTGAGCGCCGTCACGATATATGTCAGGAATATCAGCGAGGCAATGAGGAAGACACGCTCAATCTTCTGATACGATCCCCGCGAGACGACACCCCAGACAATCAGCATGGCGACCGGCACGATAATCTTGCGCGCGGAGTGGCCCAAAAACATTTCGCCCACGGCCGCAATGCCTGCGAATTCCGACACGGTGATGGCGAAGTTGGCGATCAGCAAAACGATCATGGCGAACATCGTGACTTTGAGCCCGAAGTTTTCGCGGATGAGGTCGGCGAGGCCCTTGCCGGTGACGGCGCCCATGCGCGTGCACATCTCCTGCACGACGATCAAGCCGATCGTCACGAGGGCGAGGCACCACAGAAGCGTATATCCGTACGTAGCGCCGACTTGGGAAAAGGTGGTGATGCCGCCGGCGTCGTTACCAGCCGCAGCGGAAATGATGCCGGGACCGAGGACCGAAAGCAGGGCAAGCCAGCGCGACCGCCGCCTGGGCGCCGGAGCGGGGCTCGGCGTGCTGGAGACGGACCCGGACGAGGCCGGCGGAGGCGTGGCCGACGACGCCGACATGGTGGCGAGCGGCGACCCTTCCGCTTCGCGAATGTCGCGTGGCTCGGGCATGGGCGTTATTCATCGACGAGCCGCTCCGGTGAGCGGGCTCCTGCGAACGATTGTGGCTGGGACTGTGACTGTCCATGGGATTGATTTTTCGGACGCCGGGAACGATCTGTATGAGGACGACATTATAACCCTGACGCGCCAAGTGATTGTAGCCGCGAGGCGTATGTTTTGTCAACGCCTCCGTTGGGGATAACGTGGGGATAATCACGCATAAACGCGCATCTGCCGGTATAACCGAGAAATCTACGGTTATTTAGAAAAGATACAGTCATGAACAAGGATGTACAGGCGTTGATCTACGGATCCAGCCTTCTCTCAATCGTCGCCGCGATCTACATATTCGTCAGCGGCAAACGCGATTTGGGTATTTTCGTCGGCCTTTGGGCCCCCACAATCTTGAGCCTCGGCGCATTTTTCAATACGGAGCGACCACCGTTCAAAACAGATTCGGCTCAACCGGGCGAGAAGGCTTGACTTCCGCAACAAGCGGGGGTATACTCATTTTCGTTCTCGGGCGGTTGGCGCAGTGGTAGCGCACTTCGTTGACATCGAAGGGGTCACAGGTTCAAATCCTGTACCGCCCACCATAACGCAAGAGCCCGCTCATCCATCGCTGGATCGGCGGGTTTTTGTTTTTCTATCCATCATACATATTGTCTTTAAATCGCCGCTTCTACGCCTATCAAAATCCACGGCAAGACCCCGTTTGAAGTCTTACCTTCACGTTGATATCCTAAAAGACTTCTAGTTTCTTTGCCGATAATTATGCCGGGCTGATAAATAAATTCGTTGCGCCTCGCTTGCTTGCAGGATTTTTTCTTTTTTTGTTGCAATTCTCTCTTTTCGCACCAACCATTGGCGGCCTCCGAAGAGGGAACAGGAGAATTGCATGTCGGATTGGAAAGAAGCGGCGATCAGCGCCTATGAATCGGATAAAGAATCGAAGCTTCAGCGGCTTCAAATGATACGTGTGAAGCAGGCCAGCCAGTTTCGCGAGAATCTATCGCAGCTGCTTCAAACCGAGATTGAGGAAGACGCAATCACCATTCCCGGCGCGGACAAGACCGGATGGCCGGAAGCCGAAATGGGCGAAGTGACATTCGTCTGCGAGTCTGGCGCCGAACATGTCGATATCCGCTACTCCTGCCTGCAATGCGGCCAGGTGATTGTGGAGCGCGTCACGAACCTCACATCCGTCGGACGCATCCTCAGCGGCGACATCGAGCACAAATGCCACGAAGCCGTTGCCACAGATCAAACCGAGCACACGCCGGAACAGCAATTAATCAACGCCCTCAGGGCCGTTCTTTCATAGGGAAGCGCGGCGCGGGGCCAGCAAATGGTCACACGCCTTCGGTGGACCGTCAAAGGAGAAACCGATGGCTACGAACCATGGAACTACAAAAACCGTCGAGGAAATCGGCGATCATCTTTACCGGGTGACATTCACCACACAAGATGAATCCGCGCGCCTGTTTTGCATCGTAACCGGCCGCTTGACTGCGGACGGCTCGGTCAACCTCGGCAACATTGAATATGGCCGCCCCGGCAATATGCCGGTGCTGGTGGATAAAATTCGCGAAGAAGCGATCGCAGAAATCAAGGCGAAGGCCGCTTAGTAGAATGGCCGGCGATGGAAGTCGCCGGCCATTCTCGTATCAAATTCCCTCAAGTCACAGCGGCTTCAGACCGGCTTCGATCTGTGCCCGATGCGGCTCAAGGAATGGCGGCAGCGCAAGCGCTTCTCCCATGTGCTCTTTCGATTCGTCCGTTGCGAAGCCGGGACCGTCCGTGGCGATCTCGAACAGAACGCCGTTCGGCTCGCGGAAGTAGATCGACTGGAAGTAGAACCGGTCGATCTGGGACGACGCCTGCAATCCCGCCGCCGTAATCCGCTTCAGCCACTCTCGCTGCTCCTCGGCATTGGGCGTCCGGAACGCAACATGGTGCACGCCGCCAGCGCCCTGCCGCGCCTGCGGCAAGTCGGAGCGCTCGATCAGATGCACTTCCGTCCCAGCCCCACCCGCTCCCGTCTCATAAACCACGGCGTCATACCCGTCGGCAGTTTTGTACGTTCTGGTCTGGCGGAAGCTCAGCACGTCCGTCAGCACCTTCGCCGTCGCCGCCGCGCGGCGCACGGTGAGCGTCACCGCATCCAGACCTTTGATCCCCTGCTCCACCGGCACGGGGCTCTTATCCCATGGCGTTCCGCCGGGAGCGCCGTCGTCCGTCACCAGCGCCAAACGCTGTCCCTCGGGATCGGTGAATGTCAGCCGCGCCCGCCCCGAAATCTTCTCAATCTCGCCGTGCGGGACGCCTAGACTATCAAAGCGCGCCGCCCACCAATCCAGCGCCTCACGGCTTGCCACGCGCAGAGCTGTCGTCGAAACATCTCCCGCTCCAGGACGATGCGGCGCGGACAGGGACCAGTCAAAGAACGTCATATCCGTCCCGGCGTTCCCAGCCTCGTCGGCGTAGAAAAGATGATACGCAGACACGTCGTCCTGGTTCACCGTCTTCTTCACCAAACGCATGCCCAGCGTCTGTGTATAAAACGCCAAATTCTCCGAGGCGACCTTCGTAATCGCAGTCACATGATGCAGGCCAGTCAGTTCCATATCAGCGCTCCTTTGCTCTTGCGAGCGACAAATCAATCAATGTTAATTTGCTCAACATTAAACTAACATACTCACCAGACAATAGGTTCCCGAACGAATAGGATGATATAATACTTCATTGGCGCCTTAGGTGGATACGATGACAATCAGGCAAAGCTATCGATATATCGGCGCCGACGATCTCCTGGATCTCAACACCGATCGCCAATGCGTGCGGCGGCAAGCAGATGTTTTGTCCTGGATTGCCACAACATCACAGCGTCTTCAGAACCAGTCCATCACAGCGACTTTTGTAATCGATACTGAAGGCTGGCTCTGGATCGCCGACCGCCGTTCCGAACATGTCGCCTGCGCACGCGGCGGCCGCGTGCTTTCGGCTGGAGAAATGACGTTCGACATGCAGAACGGCGTTTCCGTTACTGATGCCACCAATCAGTCGTTAGGATATTGCCCCGAACCTGAGTCATGGCTCGCCGTCGCCGACGCGCTGACACGCGCCGACATTCCGGGTCCACCGGACTTTACTAACGCATATATTATTCGGCTTTGTGAGACGTGCAAAACGAAGAATATCGTCAAAGAGGGCGTCTTCGAATGCGAAGTGTGTGAAAGCGCCCTGAGCGGTCAATGGAATCTTGATCCTGCATGCGTGTAAATGCCCTCTCGCTAAAAGTCCGTGAACATGACGCGACGCACTTCTTCGATAGTGGTTATACCGGCGACGACCTTACTCACGCCATCCGCAAGTAAAGTACGCATGCCGGCTCTAACCGCAATCGTCATGATTTCCTCATGGCTCCCAGCTTGGAGGATTTGGGTAACGAGCTTCGGGTCACATTCGAGTACTTCCTGGAGCCCCATCTGTCCACGGTACCCGGTATTACGGCATTCGGAGCACCCGCCGCTTCATAGAGAATTGGATTTTCAGGAATCACATACCCTCCGAACGATGGATGGCGGCGCACTTTTTCCAGAATGATGCTTGCATCATCAGGACCGACGACAGTCTTACACACTGGGCAGAGACGCCGCACCAAATTAAGGCTGACAATCCCTGTCACAGACGCGGCGATTAGGGGCGGTGCGGCGCCCATGTCCGCCAAACGCAGCAGCGTGCTCCGAGCATCGTTCGTATGCATGGCTGCCATCACAAGACATCCGCTGAGGGCAGCTTCGACAGCCGTTTGCGCATTGTCCAGATCGCGCAGGGCTTCCATCGTAACGAGCTGAACCGCCGGATCGTTGATCGTGGACAAACATGCGTTCAAGAAGGTCGTTTTTCCTGCCCCAACCCGCCCTGCAGCGATTACCATGCCGCTCGGCTTCGACAGGACACGCTTGACCGTTGTCATTATCACCAGATCAAAACCAAGAGTGTCGATACTGAGCGGGACAGATGAATTGTCGATCACGCGCATGACAATCTTCTCCCCAAAAAATGTCGGTATACAGCTGACACGCAGGTCGTACTCTACCCCCAAGAGATTGATCTGTATTCTTCCACACTGTGGCGCTCGCTTTTCCATCACGCTCAGGCCGGCCATTCCCTTGAACCGCGCCATCAAAGCATTATGTAACGACATGGAGATACGACGTCCGGGATACAGCACGCCGTCAAAACGATGGCGAATGAGGAGTTCATGGCGCTTCGGCTCACAGTGAATATCGCTGGAGCCAAATTGGAGCGCCTCTAGGATCAATTGATTGGCAATCGACGCAATCTTTTCTTCATCGCCGCCCAGCGCCGCCAACACTCCCATTTCGGCGGCCAATGCATCCAGATCTGCCCATTCGCGCATATCCACGCCTTGCAAACTTCCATTCGTCATTGCCGCCTCGCTTCTATTATGCTTCTGCGCTTTCCTCAATTTTAGTACGAATGGGAGTAATCAAACTCTTTAGCAGGAAGAACAAGATCCGCTTTCGTCCACGTCTTATTAATCGGGCCAAGGGGCATTGCCTGGCTGAATTCGACAACGGCGGTTTGCGGGAGGCTCCTAATATTCGGCGGCAAGGACAGGACTACTCCGCCGGGTTTGTCGAGCAGGCGCCAGGTTCCACGAGCCGTTTTGAGTTGTTGGTCGGTCGAACGGTAGTACGTTCCCGGTGCGGGTTCTTGACACTCGAATTGATCCCAATATTTTTTTGGATTTTTCCATGCCTCGACCCCCGCATCTCGTGGAGGGTTGCCATGCTTCTCGCCGGAGGTATTCAGCCGGGCCTTCGAAGCCAGAGTGTTCCACTGACCTGCACTGTGCTCCGACCAGGATGTCCCTGCACTCTGCAGAACAGAATCGGCCTTGATCCCCTCGTCCGTATCCTTCGCCTGATCGTAGGAGCCGTCCGGATGAAGACAGAACCGATCCGTGATGGTGGTCTTATCGTTCGGCTGCTCGGAATGTTGATACAATGCAAGCGTTGATTTATGGCGATCACCGATACGCTGAAATTTATCTGCGGGAATGACGCAGTCTCTCCGTCCGGCGTTTTCATTCGGCCGCCCGAACGGCAGAGTTTGATCGAGCTCAACAATGGCGGCGGCGGGAATGTCACCAGCGGTTTGAGGCATGGAAAGCAGAGTTCCGCCAGGCTTGTCTCGAAGCCGCCAGGTTCCCTTTTGCGTCGCCACTATTGGGTTGGAATCATTGTCAGCAATGGCAGTTGTGTCAGAAAAGGCATTCGGGCTTGTGAAGTCAGTGACCATCCGTTTCTTCCTCTGCTCGTAAGTGCCGTCCGTATGAAGTTTCACAATGTCAACAATCGGATCGCCCGCGCCGCTCGTATCCATTTGTTGGTAAGACGCCACAATTGCCGATGCCGGAGTTCCCTGGCATTGAGAGGCAGCGAGCAGGCAGCCGCCTAGTAAAAATATCGTGCCTATCTTGCGTGCAGTCATGGTATGATCCCTCACATCCGCCGGCGATATTTTTTTTATTATGCCATGATATTTC
This sequence comes from Capsulimonas sp., assembly GCF_039929585.1. Taxonomy (NCBI): domain Bacteria; kingdom Bacillati; phylum Armatimonadota; class Armatimonadia; order Capsulimonadales; family Capsulimonadaceae; genus Capsulimonas; species Capsulimonas sp. The sequence goes on along the minus strand of NZ_JBDSQY010000187.1, from coordinate 45,413 downwards.
CGGTGCAGATAATTATCCAGCAGATGCAATCGACTTCGCGCTAAAGATTGCCTGCTTGTATTAGACTTAGGAAAGATCTATGACAATGGCTACTCATGATTTGACATGAGCGGAAAGCGCTGACCTGCATGATACTCAAATTATCCCTGGATTTGCCGGAGGAGATTGAATACATCCGTCTCACTCGCGTGCTCGGTAAAAGTACGCTGGAATGCATGAACGTCATACTCACTGATATTGAAGATGTCGAAACGATTCTCAGCGAGCTGACAAGCAATGTCGTCCGCCACGCTCACTCCATCGACGGCCGATATGGCCTCGTTCTGGAATACTACGCCACAAAGCTGGTCATCATCGTAAAAGACAAGGGGCGCGGCTTCTCAGCTGCGGACGAAAGCAAAAAGCCCGAAGAGCGAAAGGGCCTGCATGGCGAAGTGCGCCTCGGCGGTTACGGTCTCAAAATCGTCCAGGGTCTCTCCGATCGCCTGCAATTCACACAATCCGACCGGAATGGGACAACCGTCCGCGCCGTAAAGCTATTATCATACAACTCCAGTGACGACGCCGCCTTCGCCAATAAGCTAAACGCCGGCCCCTGCGCCTCTCCGCTGACGGTTTCGATATGAATGGTTTTACGGCATCGTAGAGATTACGGCGCCGGAATAATGTACATATCATAAGGCGTTGACAGACCGGACCCCACAATGACGCTCAAATGCTTGCTGTCCGGTGTCCACTGCAATGCACTGGGATAATCTCCACGCCCATCCTGTGGATCGGCATAGCCAGCCGTACGCCAGTGCGCGCCGTTCCGATTAGACACCCAGATCTCCATACGCTTGCCGGCGGCCCCTTTGTTAACCACGCGCCACACCAAACTCTTTCCATCGGGCGAAAGCATCGGCAGCGGAAACGCGGGCACGGGAAGCGAAATCCGCCTTGCCTTTGCCATCACCTGAGGACGATTGAGTGCGAACTCGTACAGCGTGACGCTGCGGTCTACGGTATTGTTATCGCCCGACCCGACAACCGCCGCACCGGCCGGGGTAAAGCCGACAAGATACGTCGGCGCATTGGGACGATGCATCACATTGGGAATGCGTTTTTCCTGCGGCGGCAGCTTCACCTCCACTCGCCGCCACCTGTCTGGGCGCATACGATCGAAGATCGTGGCGTAAAGCAGGCCATGACCGCCATCGGACACAATGACCCAATGACGGTTATCCGCCATCCAGGGATGCACATCGCCAATCAGCGCCATGTCGTCAATGCCATTCTGAAATCGGCTTGCGGGAATGTTGAACGGACGCATCTTGCCGAAGGTCGGCATCAAATACCAGTGAAACACGTCCGTCGCCTGAGGGTCCGTCGCGACGGCCCACTGACCATCCGGCGAAACACCCAACGTCGATCGCAGCTCAGGAACAGCCATCGGCGTTTCCTGCTTCGTGATGAGATTGTATACAACCCACCCTTCCTGGGCCGGACGCCCCTGCTGCGGACCCCGAAATCGAAAACAGACGAGTTCACTGGCGTTTTTCCACGAGTAATTCTCAACAATCCCCGGCAGCCGAATTTTTCTCGCGTGCGCAAAGAGGGATACCGTGGGAGGCGGCAGAGCGCGTTTCGATTGCGGCGCGGCCACAGAGGGCGGAGTTGTCAAGATGAGACAGCTGACTGTCAGTCCAAAAAGCAGACGAAAGTTTGAGAATATCATTGAGGGGCCTTATTTGGTCCTGACGGGTCTGGAAATGTGCAGTGGCATTATCTTACCAGAATCTTCGACGCCTCGTGATTAGGATGACATTGCTCGCAAAAATCCACGTGAAGAAGCGAACCCGTATAGGAAACTTGGTGTTCTTGAAAGTGCAACGCGGAACTTCGAAAGCGTCAAACTAAGGAGACAGAACAATGGCTGACAAGAAAGTCGCATTGATTACCGGAGCGAATAAAGGCATCGGCAAGGAGATCGCCCGGCAGCTGGGAGTGCAGGGTTTCACCGTACTGATCGGCGCGCGGGATGCGGGCCGGGGCGCGGAAGCGGTCGCGGATTTGACGAAGGACGGCATTGAAGCCCAGGCGATCCAGCTTGAGGTGACGGATCAGGCGAGCATTGAAGCCGCTGTCGTGAAAGTCGAAGCGGATTATGGCAAGCTGGATGTGCTTGTCAACAATGCTGGGGTATATTTCGAATCGGGCGCCGCGAGCGAGACCGATATCGAAACCTTTAAGAAGACCTATGACACCAATGTCTTCGGCGTGTTCGCTATGATACGGGCGTTTCTGCCTTTGGTCAAAAAAGCGGAAGTGGGACGGATCGTCAACATGTCCAGCGGTTTAGGGTCGATTACGCAAAACAGCGATCCCAACTGGGCGTTTGCCGCCGCCAAACCCGTCGCTTATAACTCGTCGAAATCGGCGGTGAACGCGATCACGGTGATCTTCGCGGCGGAACTCAAGAACACGCCGATCAAGGTCAACGCCGCCGATCCGGGATATGTCGCCACGGACCTGAATGGAAACAGCGGCTACCGTACGGTGGAGCAAGGCGCGACCGCCGCCGTTCGGCTCGCGACGCTCCCCGCCGACGGCCCGACCGGCGGCTACTTCGATGAAGACGGCGCGATTCCGTGGTAAACGATTCCGCCCCTTATCCTGCGACTGGATAAGGGGCGATTTTGAGAGGAATCCCCTGCCCCGCCGCCGAATTGTTCTCCACTCTGCAATGAAGCGATCCGCAAGCCTCAGTTTTATTTTTGTCACCCTTTTGATCGATGTTCTCGGCTCCGGACTTCTGGTTCCGATCCTGCCGGGCTTCATCGGCCGGCTTTCGCACCATGGGCTCAGCGCGTCGGCGCGCGACTATGGGTGGCTGCTTTCGCTTTACGGCGCGATGCAGTTTCTGTTCGCGCCGCTCTTCGGCGCGCTCAGCGACCGTTTCGGCCGCCGCCCCATTCTCCTCATTTCCCTGCTGTTCACGGGGTTCGACTATATCATCATGGCCCTGGCGCCGACACTGCCATGGCTCTACTTCGGACGGATTCTTTCGGGGATCACGGGGGCAAGCTACACGGCGGCGACGGCGTATATCGCCGATATCAGCCCGCCGGAGAAACGGGCGCAGAACTTTGGGCTGGTCGGGGCGGCGTTCGGAGTCGGGTTTATCATCGGACCGGCCGCCGGCGGATTTCTGGGAGCGATCGACACTCGCCTGCCGTTCTGGGTGGCGGCCGGGCTGTCACTGACGAACTTGCTGTATGGATTCTTCGTCCTTCCGGAATCGCATGCCGTGGAGAACCGGCGTCGCTTCTCATGGCGCGAAACGAGCCCCATCGGCGCAATGATTGTGTTGGGGAAGTACCCGATTGTTTGGGGACTGACGGGCGCGCTGGCGGCGGCGAACCTGGGAATGCAGTGTCTGAACAGCACGTGGGTGCTGTTCACGACAGCTAAGTTCGGCTGGACGGTCCGGGATAACGGCATCGCGCTCGCGGCCTTCGGCCTGATCGCGCTGGTCTCGCAGGTCGGCCTGTCGCGGCTGATCCTGCCGCGGCTGGGTGAGAAACGGGCGATGCTGGTGGGTCTGGCGGTGGGGGCGTTTGAATACGCCGCCTATGCATTGGCGCCCCAGGGCTGGATGATCTATCCCGTCATGATGCTTGGAGCGATCGGCTTCGTCTCCGGTCAGGCCACGCAGGGTCTGCTCTCGCGGCAGGTCAGCGAGCGCGAGCAGGGCGCATTGCAGGGGGCGCTGGCGAGCCTGGCCAGCCTCACAGGAATCCTCGGCCCAGTGATCGGCGCCGGCATCTTCGCTTACTTCACCAGCGACCGAACGCCCTTAACCCTTCCCGGGGCTCCGTTTCTGCTCAGCGCCTTCCTGAACCTCGTCGCCCTGGCCCTGGCCGTGCGGACCATGCAAAGACTGCGCACGTCCACGAATCAAGATCGGCCCTTGGACGTTAGTTCGTAGCACACGGCGCCGGGAACGGTGTTCACCGTAAATTGCCGCCACTTTGCTCCGACCTTTGATGACGTGATTGGAACACCCTCAAGCACGCGGCCATCCACGCTCATCGCTTTCACCACCAGCTTCCCAGAATGCAGTCCAAGCGCGGCGGGATCGAAGGCGACGGTGAATAGTATGTCGCGCGGCATGGGAGTCACACGCCACTTCAAGCCGCCATAGCACTTCATCATCACGCTTTCGTCGGTGGCGATCGGCCCGAAGTTGATCGGCGTAGAAGGGCGTGTCGGATGTTCCACGGAGGCAATCGCCGAAACTGGCGCCACACGCTGAAGCTCGATCTTGGCGCCCTGGTCACGGACATGGAGAACGCCGATCTCATAGCGCCGGCCGCCGTCGTCCTTGGAGTTCAGCGCCAGCCGGTCGCCTTGTTCGGGCGAATACAGCCCCGTGCGAATGGAGTAATCGCCGTCCGGCAGATCCGCCGGCAGCGTGACGGCGGCGTTCTGGCCTTCCGTGCGGCCCGTCGGCCAGTCCTGGGGCGCAGGTATGGCGGCGGGCATTTGAAACAAAATCACATCCGACGACTCTGAACGCACGACATGCACGAAGGTCGCTTCGCCGATGGGGATCTTTTCACCAGTGTTCCATGCGAAAGTGATATCGAATGTCCGTGCGCCTGTCTGAGTGAAGCGCGCCACGGATGGCTTGGCGTCCCATTGTTTCGGCGCCACGGTCATGGAAACGGCGCGGCAATTGGCGAAGATGCTATCCGGCGTCCGCGCAAAGTCCACGATCCGGCCGCCGCGCCGCGCGGTATACGCCAGCAGGTCATGCCCCTCGGCGATCCAGCCAAACGGCGCCAGCGTCACCTTCCCGCCGCCCGCCGGCACAACCCAGTCTTTGTCTCGCCCATTAGCCGTGACTGTCAGACCGTTGGCGTAAGTCACGCGCGCGCGATCAAACGACGCCCTCGCCGCTACCGCCGCATTTGTGTCGACCATGGCGCCATTCACTTCGTATTGGATGGAGCGTACGGGTGTCGCGGCATAACGACGTGTGACGGGCAGGACTAGATTGTGTTCCTGCCAGAGAAACGGCAGGGAATCGACGAGCGGATTGGCGACAAATCCCGAATGCCCATAGATTAGTTCTTGCATTCGGTACTGGTCCAGCAGGCGCGCGGGAAGCGTCCAGGTCGCCGGCGGCGTCATCCAGCGCTCCAGATATCCCATGCCATGATTGAGCATTCGGGGATGGACCTTAAGCAGTGCGAAATCGACGAACAGCGGCGCGGTCTGGCCGCCATTGCTGGGAACTCCAACGCCGAACTGTCCTTCGACCCCATCCAATAAGCCCGCCCAGATCCAGTCATGCGATCCTTCCCCGAGCGCTGGTCCGCCGTAAATTTTTCGTGTCAACGCCCAGAGCTGCGTGTTTGCCTTGCGCATCGCCTGCACCTTGCCGGCGTCGGGCCTGCCTGCCTGGAAGTCGATATGGAAGCTGGGACCGGTGGAGGAGTTCACATCGAGATATCCCGCGTTGGGCGCCAGGGTGTCATGAATTTTCGCCGTATGAACGCCCGCGATCTTCACAGTCGACGCAGGCGCGACGGCGTAAGATTGGATGAGGTTCTTCCATGCCAGCATCGGCTTGCCGTCGGCCTCATGGGCGACATCGGCCCAGTCGAACGAAGGGGCGTTCGGGTAAAGATCGGCGTAGTTGTCATGCAGTGCAATCATCTCGCCGTGACGCTTCGCCGCCGCAATCCAGGCGCGCATTCCCTCGTCGCCGCCCAGCGACGCCTGCGCAGGCGTAGTGTCCGGCAGCTTGTTGTCGTAGCCGCCGTTCTGCCAGTCATGAACGATGGTCAAAGTGTCCGTCAAGCCGTAGCTTGCCAGCAGATCCAGCCAGGCGGCATTCTCGGCGAAGGGGACATGACGCCAGTGGTCCACGATAATCTTGCCGCCCAGCGCCGCCCGGTACGGCGAAACGGGGTTCGGCGGCGTCGGAAGCACCGACGCGAAATCGGGTGTGACGGCGAAGTACGCAGTCTCGCGCACGGGATTGCGCGTCCCATCGGTCAGCGCGCCGTAACGCGCCGTCGCTCCATCGATAGTGCTCGCCTGAGAGCGAGCAAAATCCACGAACACGCTGGTGAACATGGCCTGATCCGGAAGATACTGCACCGTCCCATTTTGCAGATAGGGAACCAGAATGCCGCGCCGCATCGCCGTCGGACCAATCATCCCGAAGTAAACTGAAGCGATATACGGATCGTCGCTGCGCACATCAATCCGCGCGCTCGATCCTTTAAACGAGTAGATGTCGCACGCCAGCCGCACCACACGAGAACCAATCGTATATGTCATTTGGCGATGGATCACGCCGTCCCGGGTGATATTCTCCGTCACCTCGGTCTTCACGGAAGGATTGCTGGACGACATGATGCTTCCATCCGGCGCGACCAAAGTCACCGCTGCAAAATTACCGAAGGGTAAATTCAACGGCTCCGCGTGAGAACCTTTGGGGCGAGTGACGACAAAGCGCAGCCCACCCGCGAAATCACGCGGTTTACGAACGATCTGCGTATCGACCTGAACGCCGGGCTTTACGGACACAGGAAAAGTCGGCGAGGATGTCCCCCACCCCGCAACCTTGGAGTCCAAACGATACTGAGGAGCGTCGCCCATTACTTTCGTCGCCGCAGCAGCGCCGGAAACTTCAATACGACGGTTGCCCCACAACGCGTAGTCAAAGCCCGAATCATGGCTCGGCCCCGGATCGGTCTCAAACGTCACGACCACCGTGCGCCCCGCCTTGGCGCTCAGATCAATGTCCGCATCCGCCCACGTATCCGACGCCGTATTCTTCTCGAAAACACAGGCGCCGTCCACCATCACCCGGAACGTCACGCCATCCGACTTCCCCACCGCACTCGTCCCGATCGCCACCCCAAACTTCAGATGGACGCTCTGGGCCTTCGGCAGAGTCCACTGATAGCCCTGGTCGGCGTTCCCCGCCTGCCCACGCCACATCGGATGCAGCAGAAACGCCCGCCGACCATTCTGCTCCCCATACTCCGTCGCGGACACCCCCGTCTGGTCGTCGAACATCCCGACCCACCCAATCGGAAACGCCCCCGTCTTCCCATCCAGCCCATGCCACTCGACCGAGTACAGTCCAATCTCCTCCACCCACGTCGTCCCCGTCGGGATCGCCACCGCCAGCGGGTCGGACGCAGCGCCGTGTGAAGGAGTAGCGCACAGTGCTCCGAATACTGCAATAAAGACAACATGCTTCAATGCCGATCGTGATTTTCCAATCAAAGGGTGTCTCCTAACCGACGCGCACTAATGAAATCGCCGGGCTTTGTTCCCAATCGACATATCGAGCATTGACTAACGCCGTACATTTCACAAGCTCCGCCACTATTTCTGGTAAGCGTTCGTTCAAATCTGCAACGTGATGCAACTCAATATGAAGCACTTCGTCGTCCGCGAGTTTAAAGCATGTCATGCCATACTCGTCACGCAGATCGGAAAAACAATCGATCCACGCGTCCATGTTCGCTCCGTAAAAATCTGGGAAGCCGCAAGCTTCCTTGAATACTAAGTGAAACGACGCCCAATTCGTAATCTGTTCGCAATCGATATTTACAACAGCCATAAGCTTACGCCGCCATCAGTTCTTTTTGGTTGGCAAGCACAAACGCCTCGAACTTCTCGGCAAAGTTGTCAGGACAGACCAGAAACAGCGCGCCGATCTCATTCATGCTTTCTTTCACATCCGCGCCCATCGCCTCAATCTGCTCGCATCGTTTCGCCAGATCGAGCGGCGGCTGGCCACCGGGAAACAGCGCATTCGCGCTGCGGATCAGCGCCGACGACTCCAGGGCGCCGATCTCTTTGAGCGCTGAGACAGCAAACGCCGCATTTTTGCCCGCCTGGCTGTCGTAGTAGTCGTACAGGCTGTACTCGGCGACCATGCTGTCCAGATCGGTGATGGCGAAGACGACCCGCTGCGCCCGGTTAAGAAGACCAAAGCGCCCTTCCGCCCCCCGCGCCATCACAAACTCCACAATTTCCGATACTTCCATCTTTGCTACATCCTTAACTTATGGTAGTTTGCTGTCCTGGAAGCGCCGCAATTACGTCCCTAATCGTTGTAAACTCAGTCTTGCCGCAAATAGCGTGCGCGCCGGCCGCCATCAGCGCTTGATTGCCGAAGGCGTGCGAGGAAGTAGCGATGATCCCAGGCTGTGGCGTAAGCGCGCTAATCTCCTCAATCAGAGCGTCACCCTTGCCATCGTCCAGATCGTAATCGATCATCACCACATCGAAGACGGCTGGCTCCAGAACGGCGCGCGCCGCTGCGAGACTTGGGACAACGGTGACGTTGTGCTCGGCGAGGAACGTCTTTATGGCGATCTTCGCAAATCGATCGTGGTTTTCAACCCATAGGATGTTCATCGTGATATTTTACTGACCGTAAAACGACGACAGTGGCTTGTGTCTAATCATGGTGATGGCGAACAAAGCAATCACCACTGCAATGGATAGCGGCGCCTGCGCCAGAGCGAATGCCCGATCGCCACGGCGGACCATCTGGCGAGTCCACAGCACATCCAAAGCCACGCAAAGCGAACCTAAGAAAATCACGCATCCCGGGCCGAAATTGACCTGATCGAAAATAATGTCAGTCAAAACATGGGGTGAGCGTGGCGTGATCCAGCTCAAAGCACCGATGATAAAAAAGACGGGGAAATATAACAACAGGGCCAAGCAGTATAGCGATACGCCAAGAGGCGCCCCTAGCACTAAACCGAGCCCCCAGCCGCGAAGACCAAACCAAGACGCACGCCCTACCTCTCGATTTATCTCCGGTCGCGGAGAGCTTCCGTCCGCACGGCGTGCGAGAATCGACGCCTGATTGTCCGTGATTTTCTTTGTTTTCATCATGATCGATCCCACAGCTGCCGATAAAAAGTTCACGCCCGCTGCCCCACGAACACAAGGCATTCGTTTGGGTCGTCGATATGAAATTCACGCATTCCATAGCTCTGGGTGAACAGATCGCGGATGCGGTACTGGCCCTTGAACTGCGCGACATGCTCCCAAAGCGCGTCGATTCCTTCGACTTCGATGTAAATCTCCGTATGGCCGCGCAGGCCCTTTAAGATCGTTTCGTCCTGGACAAGGGAGAAATGCACGCTCGCGCCGTTCTTTTCGACAATCGAGTAGCCAGGAGACTGCATGGCGATGTCGAACAGCAGAACAGTAGTATAGAATGCGAGCGTCTTCTCCATGTCGGAGACGCCCAGCATGGGGCTGACGCGCTTGAATTGAACGTTTACGCTCATTACTGTCCTTTCTGAGATGACGGATCTTCAGGATGCGTGGGAGGCGGTGGCCACACGCCCGCTGGGGGCGCCGGCGGCCCGGACTGATGAGAGTGCGGACGTCGATCCGGGAAGAGCGCTTTTCGGACACACCAGATCGCGAAGATCCACCCCGCTACGAACAGTGGAAGGAGCAGAATGAACAAGACCACGGAAAACATAATGTCTCCTCACGAACGCTCTTCGCGTCCGCCGCGCCATCGGCGGCATCAGAGCAGGCCGCCGTCACGATACTTGTGCGCCTTGATCGCGACACGGACATCGTGCAGGGTTTTGAAGTCTCCGTAGATGTTCCCGGACCATCGCAGGTCGGCCTTTTTGCCCGTGTAGTGGAACAGCGAAGCGCAGCGGCTGTAGGCGATGCCGCCGCGTTCGTAGGTGACTAAACAATAGTCCTTGGAGACGGCGACGAAAATCAGACGGCGAAATGGCAGGCTCGTATCCTGCACGGCGTCGCCGACGTTCCACGGCTTGCCGGGCTCGGCCATGGGAAACGTCATCTTGGCGCCGGACGGAGGCGGCTCATTCAGCGGCGGGGCGGCGTAGAGAGCCTTCACCGACGCCGGCAGAGCATGGCTGGTGTAAGAAGTCTGGAATTTGTCGTTCAGCAAGTGTTTTCGGTCGGCCGGCGTCAGTGTCTTCTCACCTGTGGGCGAGGCGTGGAGCGTGACGCCGGCGGCGATCAGGCAAAGCGCCGTTGTGAACGCCTTCGGAAACTGTCGGATCATAGAACGATTCTCCTGGGTTAAAATCCTACTCCACCAGGTACGGCGGAAAGGGACGACTGGGCGCCGGGACGCATGTGGACGGTTTGCGTGTCCAGCTCCTCGGCGAGCTGTGCGTAGTCGCCTTTCCATTCGACGATCTTCTCGCGCTTTCCGTTCCAGGTCCAGAGATAGCGTCTCAAAATCTTAAGCTCCAGATGCTTCGTCTGATAGAACGTCACCAGCACGCCCGTCGTGAGCGGCCAAACGAACCACTGCGCGTCCGCCTTGGGAGAACGCTTGACGAACTTCTCCAAACACGACTCCAAGGCCTGTGTCACGTCGTCCGGGCCTTTGTCGGTAAAGATCTGCGCGGATGGATCCGACCAGGCCCAATCGGGCAGTTCCCGGATCTGCCAATCCCCCTCACACTTGTGCCAGCGCTCGATGTAAGCCAGCGGGTGCGGATAAGTGACTCCCCAGGCGAAGACAGCCCCATCGGGCTGAAGCGCGGCTTCCGTCTGGTCGCGGATAATATAATTCCAAATTGCGGCGGCGAGCGTATCGCCCTGAACGATGTGAACGACCGAATGCACGGTCTTTTCGAAAACGATGTAGTGGTTGGTCATAGATCTCATATCTGCGCGGAAGCGCTCTGAGATTATACTTCCCCAGACAGCAAAACAGCCGGCGCCTCACGGCGTCGGCTCACATTCGTTTTGAGTTTTGTGTGTGTGCTTCTGAACGGCTACTTCGGCGGCGCGGTTCGCGAGCGTGCTGCGCTTTCGGCTTGCTGCTGGGCCTGCATCTGTGATTGGGCAGCGGGATCAAGTGTTGCGGCGCCCGCAGGCGGAGGCGGTCCTGCGGGTTCTTCTTTATGACCGCAACCGACAACGCCCACAGAGGCGACAAAGATAGCGACGCACAATAATTTGAAGGTTTTTCGGTGATCGTACATAATCTTCGTTTTCATTTACAATCGAATGGCGAGAGCAATCAGAGTCGCTCTCGCCATATTATTTCCTTAGCCAAGGCAATTAAGAAGGATTGGGATTGGCCCAGCTGTATTCCTTCGCAGTGCTGCCCTCATACACCTGTGGAATATAAACATTCTGATACCACTTGATGCTGCCCTTATGCATGGCTTTAGCGTGACCATCACAGAACAGCACGTTCGCCATATCTGTATGACGATAGCGAACAGTTCGGCCCCCTTCCCAAGGAGTGCCGCTGCTGACATCACGGTTCATGGTATCGGAAGCCGAAATTGAGCTGTTGTCTTTCGACGGATCGTAAACGCCGCCAGTCTTGACGCTCGTCGCCCACCAATTTTGCATAGTTAGAAACTGCTCATAGCCCCAAGCAGCCCCATTTAATCCCTTTTCCGCAACCATAATTTTATCGGCAGGAGCATCCACAATCGCTAAGCTCCATGGTTTTACGAAGCCTGAATTAGGATCGTTGGGATCCTGTCCAGCATTGTTGGGAAACAGCCCGTCGCTGGCCCCGTAGTTTTGTCCCTGATCAGTATTTGGGAAAGATGGACAATGCCAGACACCCCCCGTTCCGTAGCTAGCACCGTTGAATTTGGCGCCGCTTTTAACGTACGGATCGACATGGTCATACCACTGGATTCCCCGCTGGTCATTGGCCTGAGGATATGTTTCATCGTAATCTTGTGTGTACTGAAAAATAGCGAGACCAATCTGCTTCAAATTGGATGTACAGGAAATCTGGCGGGCCTTCTCTCGGGCCTTGGCAAAGACAGGGAAGAGGATGGCGGCTAGGATCGCAATGATAGCGATCACAACGAGAAGCTCAATAAGTGTAAATCCGGCGCGTCGTTTCATCGGTGGAACTCCTTCTGGATAATGGCTGTGATATATGTCTCTAGTGTTTAAGCGGTTAAACTATCCTGAGTATATCAGACACTTGCCAATTTGTCAATAACAGTTTTTTTGAAATTATTGCGTATTTATCATATGGCAAATTGCACAGCTGAGCGAAATACGAGCGCTTGACAACTCAAGGCGGCCATGATACAATTGGCCCAACGTTTAACCGCGTAACCGAGGTGTGTGATCAGACAATGACTACTATCAAAGATGTCGCCAAGGCGTGCGGCGTCTCTACCGCCACCGTATCCTATGTATTGAACGGCAAGCGCGTGCTGCTGCCCGAAACGCGGGCGCGCGTGCTGAGGGCCATGCAGGAGCTGAACTACCATCCCAGCGCCGTGGCGCGAGGGCTGTCGCATAAGCGCATGAACACGATCGGCATCTTGTTTGGGACCGTCAATACGATGGTGGTCGTCAGCCATCCCTACACGTCGTTTATTCTGCAAGGGGTGCTCACGGCTTCCTCATCGGCGGGTTATAACGTCACGTTTTGCACCGATCCATGGCGGACCGCCGAGCTTTCGGCGGCGACTTACCGAGACCAGCGCACCGATGGACTGATCGTTGTGGCGCCGCCGATGGACGCCGATATTGTCCCGGCGCTCGCGTCCTGCAACATCCCCATCGTTACTGTTTCCTATCCCGGAGATCCTTACGGGATCGCCTCGGTGGATACGGACAATTTACATGGCACACGGCTTGCCTTGGAGCATTTGCGCGGTCTGGGCCATACGCGCATCGCGCATCTGACGGGGCCTGTGAACATGCTAGGCGGACGGACGCGCACGGAAGCTTATCATCATTTCATGTCGGCGGAAGGATTCCATTTGCCGCCGGAATACGCTGCTGGTCCAGGCGCGTTCGATGCAGATCTGGCCTACGCGCAGACACGGCGTTTGCTGACTCTGCCTAGCCCGCCGACCGCCATCTTCGCGGCGAATGACCAAAACGCCATGGGGGCCATGCAAGCCGCTCGCGATCTGGGCATCTCCGTACCGATCCGCCTCTCCGTGGTCGGCGTCGACGATACGCCCGAAGGCGCGATCGGCATTCCCGCGCTGACATCCGTGCGGCAGCCGCTGATCGAGATCGGCGAGACGGCGGCGCGCCTGCTTTTCCAAAGACTGGCTGGAGACGCGCCTGATCCGTCAACCTGGCTCCTCAAGCCCACGCTCGTCGTTCGCGACTCCACCGCTCCACCTGTCTCGTGAGGATGTGGTCTCGATCGTACGCAATTCTCTCGCAGTCGCCGGCCGTGTCGTCTCCGGCCGTCGGTCTCCACGACGCAGTTCTTATGAAAACACTTCTTCCCTGCCTTCTCGCCCTTTCGGCGACTTTGCTTCCCATCGCTCAGGCTCAGGCCGCCAAGCCATCTATGCTCCGCGCGCAGGGCGGCGCAATTGTGGACGCCAAGGGCAAGCCCGTGACGCTGCGCGGCGTCAACCTCGGCGGCTGGCTCGTGGAGGAGATGTGGATGCAGCCGTTCGTCACCAAGCCGCCCGAAGGCTCGTCCGAAGCGCCCGTCAAGGACCATGTGACCCTGTGGAAGACCGTGGAAAAGCGCCTCGGCGCGAAAGCCAAGACGCGCGTGCAGACGGCGTTTCGCAATTCCTGGATCGAGGAATCCGACTTTGACAGAATTCAGGCCGCCGGATTCAACTGCGTCCGCGTGCCGTTCCTCGCCGAGCTTGCCGACGAACCCGGCGGCCTTGCCTGGCTGGACCGCGCCGTCTCCTGGGCCGACAAGCGCGGCATGTATGTGATCTTGGATCTTCACGGAGCTCCTGGGGGTCAAAGCGATCAAGACCATACAGGACAATCTGGCGTCAATCTTTTCTTCAAGGAGCCTAAGAACATTGAGGCCGCCCAGGCGCTCTGGACACGACTCGCCAAACGGTACCGTAAGAGCAGCGCCGTCGCCGGCTACGATCTGCTGAACGAGCCGATGGGCGCAGCGAACTCCGCCGCGCTCTACCAAGTCCAGGACACCCTGTACAAAGCAGTTCGAGCAGGAGATCCCGACCATCTTGTCTTTATTGAAGATGGATACAAAGGCATCCAGCACATGCCCGACCCGACAGCGATGGGATGGACCAATGTCGTCCTCAGCGTCCACTACTATAACTTCAACGCCAAAACGCCGGAAGATCAGACCAAAAGCTCCGATGGGATTATCGCCGATATTCAGGCCGAGCGCGAGAAGCGCAAAGTCCCCTACTATCTCGGCGAGTTCTGTATGGAGCCGCACGGAACCTCGGACACGCTGACGCGTTTCGTAACCTCCATGCAGGGGCAGTCGATCTCCTGGTCGCCATGGAGCTACAAAGTGACATGGGCGAAAGGCGGACAATCGCAGTGGGGGCTATACAGCAATGCGGCGCCGATCACACCGATCGATCCGTTTCAGGATACCGAAGCGCAGATGATTGAAAAGTGCCGGCGCTTGCGAACAGAGAAGCTCGACGAAAACAAATCAATCACGACGGTGTACAAAATCACGGCTGGTAAGCAAATCGTGGATAGATGACGGATTGTGGCCAGCGCGGATCACCGCGTCGGCCGTACTTTTTATCGATATTAGCGCGCGGCGGCGACGCTCGCGATGTGAGTTACCGGAAGCGGGTTCTTACCCTCCGCGTTCAGCATCTGCATGCACAAAAAGTGAAGCGTGACAGCGACAACGGCAAACGTACCAAAAACTAAACGAAGCGCACTGCGGGGTGACATTTTTTACCTCATTTCAAAAGCTGCCCGACAAAATTGAAGGGACAAGACGATCTTATTGCTTGTCGCTCCGAACAGGGAGCAGCATAAAAGGCGTCAAATCCAAGTGTCGATCCGCATTCAGCGCTGGATGCGGAAGAAGCGTGAACTCTGAAAGCTTCTGCCGGCGAACGCGACATTTGTCTGAGCTTTTGGACATGACACGCGAAATATTTTGGGAGGCCGCCATCGGCGTGGGCGCCGCATGGATCGGCTTCACTTGATAGGACGCCGCAGCAGCCATTGCGGTTCCCGTCGCACAGACGCCGACGGCGACAGTCGCCGTAAATATCGTTTTCAATATACTAGTCATTTGTTATTCCTCAATCCTCGTTGATTGCTTCGTTCCAACGCCCCTCGGCTATACAGGGCATTGGAGACGCCTGCGAGAAGAGTATATGCGCCCACCGTGAGAAGGGCGTGATAGTCGCGTGAGATTTTCGTCCCTTGTTCGTTTTCCTGAGATGCGCCGAACGTAACGCGAATAGCGGCGGCTATTTCGCCGGCGCGTCGCTCAAGTCGAAGGCGAAGACGCGCGCCACGCGGGCGTCGATCTGTTTGCCTTCGGAAAGCTTCAGCGTCTTTCCCGCGACACTCTTGGGCAGGGGGAAGAAGAAGCGGATCCGGGCTTCTTCGCCCGGCGCCAATTCGCCGTATGTCGACTCATCTCGGGTCGCCTTCAGAAGCGCCTGGGTATAGCTGGCAGACTCGCCGTCGGCGTCGCGCAGGTCGGGGAGAAAGTCGCTCCAAACGTAGCGCTGCGTTCCCTGGCTGCGATTCTTGATGGTGAAGATCGTCGTGATATAACGATTGTTCTCCCCGGGCGCGCGCCCCAGCAGCGGGCCATCGACATATGCGACTTCGTCGAGACGCGTGTCGAAAACGCCGGTCGCATAAAAAATGTCGCGCTGTGCGGGGACTTCCTTCCTGGCGGTCGCCCCGCTGGCGTCCGAAGCGTCCGCGACATTGGCGGGCAAGGGCTTCACGTTGCCCGAAAGCGCATAACGAACGACCGGCGCGCCGCTTTCACGCAGCACGATTAGCTTGGGAACCACGCCCATCGCTGGAACGACGATCGCCGTCACGACATCCAGCTTCTGCGCCGGCTTCAAGCTAATGGAAAGCGGCTGAGTATCGCCCTCACGCACCACGGCCTGAATAAACTCGTGGTTGATATCTTTCGCGTCCACGGCGGTGAAGCGAATATCGCTCCAGCTGTAGGACTGCTCACGCGGCATCGGATTATGAACGGTATAGCGCAGCACCAGCAGCTTCTCATCCCCACGCGGCTGCCATGTGTTCAGCCCAACCGTAAAGGGAACAACGCTATACTCCGCGCTCTTCAGCGTGAAATTGATCGGGGTCGACTTGCCGATTGTGTAAGTCGTCCCAACCTTGCCGAAGTCTCCGGCCAACTGCGTCGTTCCCAGGACGATGGGT
This sequence comes from Capsulimonas sp., assembly GCF_039929585.1. Lineage (NCBI taxonomy): Bacteria > Bacillati > Armatimonadota > Armatimonadia > Capsulimonadales > Capsulimonadaceae > Capsulimonas > Capsulimonas sp. The sequence goes on along the minus strand of NZ_JBDSQY010000187.1, from coordinate 29,243 downwards.
CCGGCTGCCTTCTTGGCGGAGGCGGCTTTCTTCACAGACGCCGGCGTCTTTGCCTGCGCCGGCGCTGCGCCGAGGGTTCCCGCAAAAAATGCCGCCGTAAATATCCAGCCACTTCTGAAAATCATGTTTGTGTGTCTCCCCTGACTTGGTTGAGTACACAATACACCCCCATCGTGTACAGAGCGTGTACAGAACAGGCCATTTCCCGCATAATTTCGGTTTGCCGAGAACAGCTTTGCATAAAATAAAACAGCCTCGACAAGATTGCTTGTCGAGGCTGTGGATAGCACTGCGATTTCGGTATTGGGAATTGGGTTCGTCACTCGTTAACGACATACGAAATCGTCGCGCTGGTATGATCGGGATTTCGGACCAAAATGGTGTGCGTTCCCTTGACCAGCTTGCTGGCCGGAAGGAACGCCACGATCAGGGATTCCGCGTGCACCTTCGCGTCGATCGCTTTGCCGTCAAATCCCACGACGGCGCCAAGTTGAAACCCTATTCCGGCGATCGAGATGTACTGGCTTGGGCTGCCTACCCGGACTGGCTGCGGCTGCGCCGAAGCAATCGTGAGCGGACGCGCCGGCGTGCTTCCAGACGGAAACAGCATCAGGCCGTGGAACTCATTGACGTTCGGAAATTTGCCAACAGCCAGGATCGCGCCACTGTTGTTGACCCCAATGGCGTCGTTGATATTGGGAACCGAAGTCCCCGGCGCCAGCAGCGCGTTCAGCGCATATCGCAACCCGCCATGATCGAGAAAACCCGATGGGGAAAAATTCGGCTGCGTGGCTGTGACAGGGCGAACTTCCATACCGACAATTTCGTTGGCCAAGTCGACGGACTTCGGCCGGGAAAGGGCGGCGTCATGGTTAGGATTGTCGGCGGCCCCGGTCTCATGATAAAGAGATCCAAGATTTACTTGTGTGAGCGTTCCCACATACGGGTCCAGCGCATACACAACGGTAACGGCGCCGCTAGGATCGATGAACAAACGGTCGTATCGAGGGATCGCGGCGACGGGAATGGCGCTCGCCTGAGCTGCGACGCCTGGCGTGATGGTCACGAAACGGCCGACCCCGGTCGCGGCGTTCTGCGTCGGGATCCAAACGAAGAAGACATGCGAAGCGGGGGTCGTGACCGTTCCATAGATGTCGCCCGAAGCATTTCGTCCATAAAACGAGACCGAGCTGTTCGACATCGAGAACCCCGTCGGCAGACCTGGATTGACATACGCACCAGCGTCATAAATCGCCAGCACATGATTGCGAATTCCGTAAACCCGCCCGAAATTATCGATGGCGCAGGGCGTAAACTCGCCCAGATCCTTCATCTGCACATTGCCTGGAACGCCGTCGTGGCTCAGATATGTGTAAAGGAAACCATGCTGCGGCAGGGCGCCGGCGGTAACTCCGACGACCTGACCGCGGTAATTGATCGCTGTCGGCTTGAGAGACTGATCCACTCCACGTGTGAGGACACCAAGATCGATCATCGAGCCGGATTTTTTATCGACAGAAGGAGTCCACAAAAACGGGTGAACGGTCGCGCCTGTCACTTGCGAGTAGCCGATGATCTGCCCACGATCGTTCATTCCCGCCACGGAAAACAGAGACCGATCGTTCCAGTTTGCGTACGGCAGATGAGGGAGATTGACAGTTCCGCCTGCCGCGCTCCAGAAAACGCCGATCCCGCCATTGATGTTTGTCCCAATGGCTCCATTGGGCGTGAGGATCCCCATGCCGTACGCGTCACCGGCCTGGTTGAGTCCCAGAGGCGCGTTCATGCCGACATCCTGATAGGTATACTGAGGAATAATGGATGCGGCCACGGCTGAGTGCAGCGCGCAAAAGATAAGTCCGGCGGCGACTGCGCCGCGCTTCCAAAGACGATCCGCCATAAATCGATTCTCCTAAATTCTGTCCAACCGCCTCGCGGCGGCGATGTACTGTCGAGAAACGATGCCTGCAAAATAACCGCTGGTTCGTATCACCGCTTTCATTATACGATCATACCAGGGGATATATAAGACTGCCTGCAATAATTATTTACTAAAATCTCACGATTATCTCACGATAGCGCGTTATGATAAAGCAGTAAACGCCGGAGGAGAAAGGGCGAGAAAATGACTCCCGAACAGAAAGACTTGATCGTGCAGAGTTTCAGCGACGTGAAACCACGCGCCGTCGAAGTGGCGGCCGCGTTTTACGCCCGCCTTTTCACGCTGGACCCAACCCTGAGGCCGATGTTCCTCGGGGACATGAAGTCGCAGCAGAAGAAGCTGATGGATGTGCTGTCGACGGCGGTGGATAGTTTGGAGCGGCTGGACGAGCTCGTCCCGGTTTTGTGGCAGCTCGGAAAACGCCATGGCGGCTATGGAGTTCAGGACGCCCATTACGACACCGTGGCGACCGCCCTCCTCGGCGCACTGGAGGCGGAACTCGGTCCGGAGGCGTTCACGGCGGCGCATAAGGCCGCCTGGACCGATGTCTATACATTGATGGCGACGGTGATGAAGCAGGCGGCGTCCGAAGGGGTCGTTGCGCGCGGCCGGCGATAGCATGGGGAGACGGCTGGGAGCGGTCCGAAATCTCAGAAGGAAAAGCACTTATTATTACCGAAATTATCCTTTGAGATTTTGTCCGGTACTTCCCTTCGCATTTTATGGACACCACACCCCAACCCATGCTCCAAATTCAGCTGCTCGGCGACCTTGTCGTGCCCTGCCCTGGCGGCGCCAATGCGCGTTTTGAAACCCGGCGAGCGGCCTCGCTGCTGGCGTTCCTGGCGGTGCATCGCCGCCGATCTCACCCGCGTGAAGAGCTGATCGAAATGCTGTGGCCCGATGAGGACGCGGACGCCACCCGGATTCGTTTTCGGCAGGTGCTTTCCACGCTGCGTCGGACACTGGAATCGGCCTGCGTGGATGCATCGGATCTGCTGATCGCCGACCGTGTTTCGGTGCGCCTGAGCGCTGATGTCTCCACGGATGTCTCACAATTTGAGGATGCGATGGCGTCCGCCTCCCGCGCCGACACGGCGGAAACGCGTGTCAAGGCGCTGCGCCGGGCGGTGGACGCTTATGGCGGCGAACTGCTGCCGGGCTATTATGATGACTGGGTGCTCGGTGAGCGTCGTCGTCTGGAAGAAGAATATCTGACCGCGCTCAGCCGCCTGGCGCAGGCGCTGAGCGACACCGGGGACCGAGATCAGGCGCTGGAATATGCACGCAAAGCGGTCCGACTGGACCCGCTGCGCGAGGAGAGCCATGCGGACGTGATCCGTGTGCTCGCCGCCGATGGCCGCATTGCGGAGGCCCTGCGGCAGTTCAGGGATCTGGAGCAAGTGCTTTGGAAAGAGCTGCGTGCGATGCCGGGCGCGGAGATCCAGACCCTGATCGAGCCGCTGCGCAGCGCGCCCACGCTGGTATTCGCTCCGGCGCCGGTCGCTGAAACAGCGCCGCCGTCCGGAACTCCTGTCGGGGCAGATGCGCCCCGGCGTGAAATCCCCATTCCTCCGATCGGCGGCATGCCCACCCGCCTTACCCGATTTTTTGGACGCCAGACGGAAATTGAAACACTTTCCGTGCTGCTCACCTCGGCGATTGATGACGAGACCAGCACGCGGCTGCTGACGCTCGTCGGCTCCGGAGGTTTGGGGAAAACACGTCTGGCTTTGGAAGTGGCGCGCCGGGTGGCGGCGCATTTCCCAGGCGGCGTTTGGTTCACTCCTCTCACCGATGTCGGGGACGCCAGTCTCCTCGTTTCGGCGATCGCCGACTCGCTGCGCCCTGGCCCGCCTCCCGGCGGCGATCTTTGGGAGCATTGTCTGACGCGTCTCGGCGGCGGACGGACGCTGCTGGTGCTTGATGGGATGGAGCATCTGGTGGACGAAGGCGCGCAGACCGTCCGCATGCTGCTGGAGCAGCGGGAAGAACTGACGTGCTTGGTCACCTCACGGCGACGTCTTAACCTTGGCGGCGAACAAGACTATCCCGTTTCTCCCCTCCCGGCGCCGAACGAGTTCGAGGAACCGGATTTGGCGGCGCTCACGCCGAGCATGCAGCTGTTTCTGGACCGCGCCCGCCAGGTCAGTCCGCAGTTCGCGCTGACGCCTGCAAACCAGGCGACCGTCGCCGCGCTCTGCCGCCGACTAGAAGGCATCCCCCTTGCGCTGGAGCTGGCCGCCGGCTGGGCGGGAGCGCTTACCCCCGCGCAGATGCTGCCGCGACTGTCCCAGCGATTCAATCTGCTGGTGAGCCGACGCGCGGATATGGACGCCCGTCACCGCAGCCTGCGCGCGACGCTGGAGTGGAGCTGCGAACGCCTCGATCCAGAGCTGCGTCAGTGCTTCGCCCGCCTCGCGGTGTTCCGAGGCGGCTGGACCTTGGAAGCCGCCGAGGAGGTCTGCGAAGAGCCACAGGCGTTCGATATTCTCAGCCAGCTTGGACAGCATTCTCTGCTTGTCACCGACACGCTTGGGGAAGAGATCCGCTTCTCCATGCTGGAGACACTGCGCGAGTACGCCTGGGAGCAATTGTTACCCGACGAGGCCCTGCCGCTCAACCGCCGGCATGCGCAGTGGCGACAGGCGCTCGCCGAGGAAGCCGCGCCGAAGCTCACCGGCCCCGATCAAATCCTCTGGCTGGACCGATTGGACGCCGAAGCCGAAAACCTGCGCGCCGCGCTGCACTGGCGCAATCGCGACGGACTGGGCCGATCCACCGAAGACAATGAAGCCGGCTTGAGCCTGGCGGGCTGCTCGTGGCGCTTTTGGGATGTTCGCGGCCATCACGAAGAAGGCTTGAAGTGGCTGGAGACATTCTTAACATATCACGACGACGCCGTCCCCACCCTCGCCCGCGTGCGCGCTCTAGAAGCCGCCGGCTCGCTGGAGCTTGCGCGTCGTGAGCCAGACCGCGCGCGCCCCTGGCTGGAGGATGCGGTCGCCGCCGCACGTGCGCTGGGCGACCAAAAACGGCTCGCCAGCGCCTTGTGCAGTTTGGGCGAATGCCTCTGCGACGGCGACGACATCGCCGCCGCCCGCGCAGCCTTCGACGAGAGCCAAACGCTGTTTCAATCCACACGCGACCACTTCGGATCGGCGCGCACCCTCGCCGGCGGCGCTCGTATCGCCCTGCGCTCGGGCGATTACCAGGACGCCCAGTCTCTGGCCGACCGCAGCGCGGCGATGCATCGTATCGCCGGCAACCTCAAAGGCATGGCGGGCGGCGTCCATATGAACGGCGTCGCCGCCCTGCGTCTCGGCGATCTTCCGACCGCCCGCAAGCGCCTCGCCGAAGGCCTCCTCCTCTGGCGACAGCTCGGCGACAAGCTAGGCATGCGTCAGGCGCAGACCGACCTCGACTCCTGCGACGCCACTCCCGTCGCCTGACCTTATTTCAAGGCCAAGGTCGACAGGATCTGCGCCGCCGCCGCCACGGCAAACAGCGCGCCCATATACCCGTTCACCACCCAATTCCCATACATCGCGCCGCGCGAAGGCGTCTCCCAATCCTGAATATCCTGCCGCGCGGCGTCTGCCTGCGCCGATGCCGACTGATCCTGTAAAACGAAATTGTTATCCATCGAACTCCTCCTTCGAAGCGCTTCGGTTATGAGAAGAGTATAAACGCCGACGGTGAGACAAACGTGAGAAGGGCGTGATTTGCGCGTGAGTTTCAGGCAATTTTCGCAAAATTATTTCCTTTGCCTGAACGGAGCCCTGCAATATTTCTGTTGACAAACAGTCTGTTAATTCTTATAATGCGTTTACCCAAACGTGTGGGGGAGGTTCAAATGCACTCAAATCACTTATTTTCGAGGATTGGCGGCGGAGCGGCGATGCTGCTGTTCTTGGGCGCGGCGAGCGGTTTCACGGCCCATGCGCAGAGCGCGTCGCCGGCGGTGGACCGCGTCGAGCCGCCGAGTTGGTGGTCGGGATCGACGATGAACCCAGTCCGCGTTTTGCTGCACGGCAGGAACCTGGCGGGCGCGAAAATCACGGCGCCGGGGGGAGGCGTGTCGGCGCGGGACGTTAAGGTCAATGGGAATGGCGATTATGTCTTTGTCGATATCGCGATTGACAAAAGCGCCGCGCCGGGCGTGCGGTCATTGAAGATTACGACGCCGGGCGGGTCGGCCACGGCGGCGTTCGAGGTGACGGCGCCCCTCCCCACATCCGGGCGGTTTCAGGGCTTCTCGCAAGACGATGTGGTCTATCAGATCATGCCCGATCGTTTCAGCGACGGCGATGCGGCGAACAACGATCCCGCCATCGCGAAGGGCCTGTACGGACGCAGCAACCCGTTTCTGTATCATGGGGGCGACTTCCAGGGCGTGATCAACCATCTGCCGTATCTCAAGGATCTCGGCGTGACGGCGATCTGGATTACTCCGGTTTATGAGAACGTCCACCATGCCAACACCCTTCAGGCGAAGGGACCGGAGCCTTACAGCGACTACCACGGGTACGGCGCCGTCAATCAATACGGCGTCGAGCAGCATTTCGGCGATCTTGCGAGCATGCGGGAGATGATCGACAAGGCGCATGCGCTAGGGATCAAGGTCATTCAAGATCAAGTCGCGAACCATGTCGGCCCCTATCATCCATGGGCGGACGCCCCGCCGACGCCAACCTGGTTCAACGGAACGGCGAAATCGCATCTCAACAATACCTATCAGATCTGGACAGTGATGGACCCGCACGGCGCGCCGGACGCATCGGCGGCGACGCTCGGCGGCTGGTTTGCGAACGTCCTGCCTGACATCAATCAGAACGATCCCGAAGCCGTCCGTTATCAGATCCAAAACGCGCTCTGGTGGGTGGGAATGACGGGGCTCGACGGCATACGGCAGGACACCATGCCCTACGTTCCGCGCGCCTTCTGGTCCGAGTGGTCCACGGCGATCACGCGCCAGTATCCGCGCGTCAACGCCGTGGGCGAAGTGTTCGACGGCGACGCCTCGCTCGTTTCTTATTTTCAGGGGGGACACAAAGGTCCGGACGGCGTGGACACCAAGATGGATTCGCTCTTTGATTACCCGCTCTACTTCCCACTGCGGCGCACGTTCGCGCAGGGCGGCTCGTTTCACGATCTCGTCGCCGATGAAGCTCACGACTGGCTCTTCCCGCATGCCGATCATCTGGTCACATTCCTGGGTAACCACGACGTCAAACGCTTCGCCAGCGAGGACGGCGCCACCACGGCGGGACTGAACCTCGCGCAGACATTTCTCATGACCAATCGCGGGATCCCACTGGTCTATTACGGCGACGAGCTGGGCATGAAGGGCGGCGACGATCCCGACAACCGCCAGGACTTCCCCGGCGGCTTTCCCGGCGACACGCGCGACGCTTTCACCGAAGCCGGCCGCACGCCCCAGGAGCAAGAAACCTGGTCCCACCTGCGCAAACTCACCCACCTGCGCGCCGAATTCCCCGCGCTGCGGCGCGGCGCACAGACAACGCTCTTCCAAACCGACAAGCAGTGGGCCTACGCACGCACGCTCGGCGGCGATTCAGTCATCGTCGTTTTGAATAACGACGCAAACCCGGCAACGTTTACCATCCCCATCGAAGCGGCGAACTTGCGCGAGGGAACAAGGCTGACGGATCGACTGGGATCAGCGGAATCGGCTGTGGTTACGGAGAACGGAATGAAGGTGACGCTTCCGGCGCGGACGGGGGCGGTATTTGTGAAATAAGACAAGCCGGCGGGCGACCCCATCGGCTTTCTTTTTTAATGTGATGTTAGATATTTGCGCGCGGCGGCGCGGTGCTGCCGCGCTCTTCCAAAATGGGCTGAAGAAACACCTGCTTCTTCTCCACGACTTCGCCCTGCACCATCTTCGCAAGCAGATGGCCCGCCTGCGAAGCGACTTCGTTCAAGCGCACGTTCAGCACCGTGAGATGCGGAGCCACAAGACGCATGAAGCGCGCGTTCAGGCAGGTCATCACGCTGACATCCTCGGGAACACGCAGACCGGCTTCCGTCAGGGCGCGCTCGGCCCCAAGGGCGCTGATCTCGTCCTCGGCAAAAATCGCCGTGGGGATATTAGGCTCCTGAAGACGCTGAAGCAGCGACGTATACACACCATTCTGATGGTGGACATCGTCCCGGTACTCCAGCGTCGCATGCAGTCCGAACTCTTCACGGGCGCGGCACATTCCCTCGAAGCGTCCCTGCCCCACCATCAATTCACGACGAATGTTATAGAACAGGATACGGCGATGTCCGAGACTGTACAAATACTTGACGGCTTCATAGCCTACAGCGGCGTTGTCCATCCCCACCGCGACAGTATCGGGCTGCGGCGATGATCCGCGTACGACATAGGGCAGGCCGGTCTGATCCAGAATGGCCGGACGGACGTCGTCGATCATCATATCGGTGATGATCAGTCCATCGCAGGTATGCGAGCGAGCGATCTGCTCCATAGCGACATTGGGATCGATGTTCGGGCCGCCGCACTGCGCCAGCATGAGGTGAATGCCATATTCGTTCAGCGTATATGTCAGACCGCCCAGGATCTCGTGATAGTGCGGAGAAAGTTCGTCGGGCGCATCGTGATCTTCCAGAAACGGCGAGGCTTTCGCCTGACGGTCAATGACGATCATCAGCGCCGCCGTGTTGGTGCGGCCGCTCACCAGACTTTGAGCGGCGCGATGGGGGCTGTAGTTCATCTCCCGCGCCGCTTCCAGGATCCGATCGCGCGTCGCCGCGCCCACACTCTTCCCGGCCCGCGCCCGCCCGTTCAGCACGCGGGAAACCTCCGAGCGAGAGACCCCCACCCGGGCGGCGATGTCTTCGAGGCGAGTTGGCGCTGACAAACGATTTTCCATGACATATCCTTCGGCCGGAATCTCCTGCGAATAAGAGTATACCGTAACACTAATAACTATACCGTTTTGGTACACGCGAAGCACGGAACCCAGTCCGCATCAGTGGGACAGTTCCGACTCCATCTGTATAGTAAAGATAACAACGAGATCAAGATGCGGAAGTGGCGTTACCAGCGCCTCTCGGGCTTACCCAACCGTGTGGGGAACGAGCATTCATCCATTATACCTCGGATTTCGCCTCAAAATAATTTAAAATCCCAGTATGATTTTGCTTGACATAGGACCATTTCCATGCTAATATTAGCCAAGTTACCCAAACGGTTGGGGGAGGAAAAATACGATGCAATCCTATCAGTTCGGAAAAACGACAAAAACCAGTGGATCGGCGAGAACGCAGCGCGGCTTCACGCTCATTGAACTTCTCGTTGTGATCGCTATCATCGCGATCCTCGCAGCCATTCTCTTCCCCGTGTTTGCTCAAGCCCGGGAAAAGGCGCGCGCCATCGCCTGTCTATCCAATACAAAGCAGCTTGCGCTCGGAGCTATTCAGTATTCACAGGACAATGACGAAAAGTGCGCTGGCGGAACCAACAATTCCGGACTGGGATCGGGATGGGCCAGCCAGCTTTATCCCTACGTCAAGAGCGCGGGCGTGTACCGATGTCCAGACGATTCCTCGGCGGAAATCAGCAAAGGGAAACCCTCATCGTTTGGGTTCAACAGAAACTGCGCGGTGTACGACCCTACCGGCACTCATAGCGACGGACAGAGCTTGGCGGCGTTTACCTCGCCCGCCAAAACAGTCCTTCTATTCGAAGTCACCAAGAGCGGCTATTATGATATTACCGTTGACCCGAATACGAACGCCGCCGGCGGACCTTCCGGTCCGTGGAACGGCGATGGATCGTATGGCGGAGGCTCGGTCGCAGGATGTGGCCTCGGTGGTCAGTGGGATATGGTCGGCTACAACTGCCACTTCGGCGGAGGCGCCAACGACGGCACGCATGTCCAGTACGCCACCGGCTATCTCAGAAACTCTGACCCCAGCACCGACGGCAAGGCAGACTTCACTCCCAAAGGGCGTCACAATGAGGGGGCAAACTACTGCATGGCGGACGGTCATGCGAAATTCTTCCTGCCTTCCAAAGTATCCGGCGGCTACCCCAACGGTACTTCCGGCAATTGTGGAACTCCCGGCAATACAGCCGCAGCCGTGGATTGCGCGGACGGTACAATCGCGGCGACATTCAATATTAATTAACGCTCACTGGCGCTGTGCGCTCACTTCCTGATGGCGGTGAGCGCATGCGCCTGATAAGGTTTCCATGCAAACACAATCGTTACGGCGAAAAGAACGAGTGGCTGTCGTTCTGCTTGCGGCCGCCATGGTGATGGCTGGCTGCGCCAGCAATAATCAAGACGGCGCCTCACAGAGCGCGGCCCCCTCACAAGTGCAGCAGTCGATCCAGGAAAACGCCGCCCGGCAGTCCGCAGCCGCAAAGAACATGCCGATGCCTGGCGCCCAAAATTCGGCAGCCGGCGCTCCGGCGCCTGCGGTTCGCTAATTAGCAGCGCCATAAGCGCCGCCCCTCCGAAGCAAAGACGGCTCGATCGAGCGCCGGAAAGTCCTTATTTTATGAACAGTTGGTTTCGAAAAGCAGCGGCGGCGACGCTGCTGAGTCTGACAGCTTTTTCCTGCATGCCCCATCTTGCGACGGCAGCTTCCCCTGCTCCACCCTGGCCGACGAATTCCGTCATTTACACGATTTACCCGAGCATCTTCTCTGCGAAAGGCGACTTGCCAGGAGTGACTGCCCAACTGGACCGTTTGAAAAAGCTCGGCGTCAATACGATCTGGCTGATGCCAATCACTCCCTCCGCGATCTCTAACAATGGCCATCCCAATGTCGGCAGCCCTTACAGCGTCCATGATTACTTCGCCGTCAATCCCAGCTATGGAACGCCCGACGATCTGCGCGCGCTGGTGTCGGCGGCGCACAAGCGTGGGATCAAGATTCTTCTCGACGAGGTGCTGAACCATACGTCGTGGGACAATGCGCTGATCACGGAGCATCCTGAGTTTTACGTCCATAGCGACGGCGACGCGAAAAATCCCGCCACGATCGAGATGGCCTTCACCTATAGCGATGTTGCCCAGCTCAATTACGCTAACCCCGATTTGCGAAAATATATGGTCGGGATGCTGCGCTACTGGATCACGGATTACAAGATCGACGGATTTCGGTTCGATTGCGTCAATAATCCCGATGGCCCGAACCGGCGCATCCCTGCGGACTTCTGGCAGGAGATGGGCGACGCAGTGCGCCAAACCAAGCCCGATGTTCTGCTGCTGGGGGAAGAAGCGACCCCGGATCTTGCTTTAAAGCCGTTCTCACTCGACTATGCATGGCGGCTCTTCGATGCATTGAAGAAGTCGGGGACCGACGCCGCTGGAGTACGGGCCGCATGGCAATATGAGAAAGATCAGTATCCGGCCGAGATGACGCACATGTCCATGCAGGACAACTGGGATTCTCCACGCGATGTGAATGTCCAGGGCGGACCGGCGGGAGCGCGCGCCGCCGCCGTCTTCAATTTTACCAATACCGATGTCCCGCTCATTTATAATGGCATGGAGATTGGAAACGCCGCCGGGGAGACGAACCCCCATGGCGCGATCGATTGGACCGTCGGCGATCCGCAGATGCCGAGTTTCTATCGATCACTGATCGCATTTCATGGTAAAAACAAAGCGATCCGGCAAGGCGAGCTGACCTGGCTTACGAACTCGACGCCCGCGCAGGTTCTGACTTACGTGCGATCCGGCGGCGGCTCCGAAGTGCTGATCGAGATCAATTTTTCGACGAACGAGGCAAAGGGCTCCGTCCAGATTCCCGAGGGATCGGGCTGGAAAGAGGTGAAACTTGACGAGACTGGCTTCGGCACTCATACGGTGAGTACACAGTTTACGCTCGCGCCCAAAGAGTTTGCGATTTTCGAGCGGCGCACGCCGAGGCGATAGACGTCCACGGGGAGATCAGCGCCGGCCGGCGCTGGAAAGTAAGATAGGATCAGATATGGCGTCGATCATCAATGACGATATTCACACGGCTCAGCCGGAACCCGAGCAGAAGGCGCTCGGGTTCCAGCAGTTGTGGGACATGAACTTCGGCTATCTGGGCATCCAGTTTGGCTGGGGCTTGCAAATGGCGAATATGGCGGCCATTTATGTCAAGCTGGGCGCGGATCCAGACAAGATCCCCATTTTGGGTCTTGCCGGGCCGGTCACCGGCCTGCTGATCCAGCCGATCATTGGCGCCATGAGTGACCGGACCTGGAGTCCGAAGTTCGGACGCCGTCGCCCATACTTCACGCTGGGCGCGATCTTTGCGTCGATTGCTCTGTTCGTGATGCCGTCGTCACCGGCGCTGTGGGTGGCGGCGGTGCTGCTCTGGATCCTCGACGCCAGCATCAACGTGAGTATGGAGCCGTTCCGGGCGTTTGTCGCAGATAAACTTCCCGTGCGTCAGCGCGCCACGGGGTTCCTGATGCAGAGCTTCTTCATCGGCCTTGGCGCAACCCTTGCGAACGCTCTTCCCTGGCTGCTCAATCACTTTGGCGTGGCGGGGCAGTCCGCTAACGGCGTTCCCCTCTCCGTACTCTATTCATTTCGGATCGGCGCCGTGGCCTTCCTGCTCTCCATTCTTTGGACCGTGCTGCGCACTCCGGAAGATCCGCCGGCCAACCTGGCCGAGTTCGAGCGGCGCAAGCGTGAGACAGGCGGGGTCGCCGCCGGCGCCCGGGAGATTGCGCATGCGCTGCGGGTCATGCCGCATACAATGAAGCAGCTCTTCCCGGTGCAGTTCGCCACCTGGTTCGGCCTGTCGTGCTTCTGGGGCTTCTTTACCCTGAGCGTTGCCCGACACGTCTTTGGAGCAGTCGACAGCAAGTCCGCGCTCTTCGACCGCGCCACCGAATGGGCAGGCGTCTGCATGGCGGCGTACTCCATCGTCTGCTTCGTCGTCGCCCCCTTGCTGCCGGCCATCACGGCGCGCATCGGCCGTCCCAAGCTGCACGCCCTGGCGCTGGCCCTCGGCGGCGCCGGTCTGCTGAGCGTGTCGTTGATCCACACGCCCACCCTGCTGCTGATCCCCATGGCCGCCTTCGGGATCGCCTGGGCGTCGATCCTCGCCATGCCGTACGCCATTCTTTCCGTGGCGCTGCCACGGGAACGGATGGGCGTTTATATGGGGATCTTCAACTTCTTCATCGTCATCCCGCAGATCGTCTACTCGCTGTTTATGCCGATGATCATCAAATCGGTCTTTCACAGCGATCCGATCAAGACGCTGACCCTGGGAAGCATTTGTCTTCTCATCGCGGGACTGCTCGCCACCCGCGTGACGGAGGCGCCGCCGGTGAGCGATTTGGAGCCTGCGCTCTAGCGCGACGGAAAACTCTGCTCACGACAACCTGCGCCCCTTGCTCTGCGAGAGCAAGGGGCGCATTCGATATGTTTTCGACCATTCGACATCGCGTTAGTAAAGATCAACATGAAGCTAAGATACATTTGCTCCACTTTCGTCCTCATTTATGCGCTTACCGGCGCGGCGCGCGCCGAGGGCGTGGACACTCCTCCTCCTGCATTTCTAGACGCGAGCGACAAAGTCGATCTCTGGATGGATCGTCCTATGAGCTCTGCGGCCATGGCGGGCCATATCACCGTGAAACTCGGATCGACGACGGACGCAGTCTCTCGAATTGAAGCGATTGATGATGCAGGTCAGCCGACCGCCGCGCCGAGCCGCCGCATTCAGCTGACGCTTGCCCGTCCGGTCACGTCCAGCCAGATCGCCGGCGCGATGTCCGCAGAGTTCGGAGACGCGCCGGCGCGTCCGATCGTTGCACGCGATGTGCTGTCCGAACCCGCTTACTTCTACTCCAAGAGCGATCTCGGGGCGGCATATACTCCTTCAAAAACGACGTTCAAAGTCTGGAGCCCGGTGGCGTCCGCCGCGCAGGTGCTAATTTTCAAGAGCGCAAAGGGCGAAGTGGCGCGCCGCATTCCCATGATCCGGGGCGCAGCGGGCGTTTGGAAGGCCGCCGTCGCGGGGGATTTGAACGAAGTTTACTATCAATATCGATTCACCTCGTACGGAGTGGAGCGCGCCACGCCTGACATTTACGGTCACGCCGCGAGCGCGGACCTGAAGCGTTCAATGGTCATCGACCTCAGGCGCACGGACCCGGCCGAATGGAGCTCGAACGCAGGGCCGCGCCTGGGCAAAGCGACCGACGCCGTCGTCTACGAAATGCATGTCCGTGATTTTACGGTCAATCCCGCTTCCGGCGTCCCTGCCAACCTGCGCGGGAAATATCTGGGAGTCACGACGCCGAGGACACACCTCCCAAACGACAGCGCGCCGACGGGCCTGGCATATCTGAAGATGCTCGGCGTCACGCATGTCCAAATCCTGCCGTTCCAGGGCATTAATCCTGAACACGCCGGCGGCTACAACTGGGGATATGAAACCGACTTATTCAATGTCCCCGAGCCTCGTTATGCGACGAACCCAGGCAATCCCGCCCAGGTTATTCGAGAGATTAAGGCGATGGTTGCGGGGCTGCAGCAGGAAAAGATCGGCGTGGTGATGGATGTAGTCTACAACCATACAGTCCCCGTCTCGGGCGACGCGTCGCCGTTCTGGGCGACCGTCCCCTATTACTACTTCCGCACAAACTTTCAGGGAGATTTGCTCAACGAATCGGGGGTGGGAAACGCGATGGACGACGAGCGGCCGATGGTGCGAAAGTTCGTCACCGACAGCCTACTTTACTGGATGCGGGAGTACAAAATCGATGGCTTTCGGTTCGATCTGCTTGGCATGTTCGCCCCGGAAACTGTCCGCGCCATCTCGGCGCGTCTGCATCAGGTCCGCCCGGATGTGCTGCTCTACGGCGAGCCATGGACCGGCGGCGGCCCCACCCGCTTCGGCAAGGGCGCGCAGCGAGGGCTGGGCGTCGCCGTGTTCAACGATAACTTCCGAAACACACTGCGCGGCGACCTCAACGGCGACCGCGCCGGCTTCGCCCTCGGCGGCGACGCTTCATTCGATTCGCTGCGCACGGCGATGACCGGCTCACCCGAATTCACCAATTCACCCCAGGAATCGATCAACTACGTCTCGATCCACGACGACATGAGCTACTGGGACAAAGTGGTGAAGACGCTGCCCGTCGCCGATCTCACAACGCAAAAGAACGCCATCAAATTCGCCGGCGCCATAGTCCTGCTCAGTCAGGGCGTCCCGATCCTGGAAGGCGGCGTCGAAATGGGTCGCACCAAAAGCGGTGTGGCCAACTCCTACAATCGCGGCGACGACATCAATCAGTTTGACTGGACACATGGAGCCCAATTCGCCGACGTTTCCAATTACTATAAAAAACTGATTGCGATCCGGCGCGCCCACCCCGCCTTCCGCTGCGCCTCCGCCGAAGATGTCCAGCGCACCCTCGCCTTCCTCCCGGAAAGCGCTGTCCCCGCCCAAACCATCGCCTTCACCCTCGACGGCGTTCCTCGCAGCGATAACTGGCGCAAAACCCTCGTCATCTTCCACGGCGCCCTGACGCCTTCTCAAATCACGCTGCCCCCAGGCGCATGGAAAATAGCGGTCGATGGCGAACATGCAAACCCTAACGGCGTAAAAGTCTCCTCAGTCTCAATGCCGCTAGAGCCACTGTCGGCCTACGTGCTTTACGAAGATGGTCATTAGGGTGTGCCTGGTTTTGTTAAATCGGTGGCTCCGTTTCCCACAGCTAAAGCAGTGGTCTAGTCAGGGGTAAGGCGGCTGAAGCCGACTGCCAGATTTCGGATGGTAGCGAACGCCCATCTTCTCCGATCCTAATCTGACAGCCTGCTTCAGCTGGCTTGCCCCTGATCAGCCCACTGCTTCAGCTGTGGGAAACGGAGCGGGAGAATGATTGAACGACACCTCACTTCACCCGCACCAGTGAGCAGGCGTGGGGGGCGAGGAGGACAGGGTAGCTGTCTTTGACGTGGCCGATGAGGGACTGGGTCCAGTAGTCCCAGATTTCGTAATCACCGTTCTTTTTCATTTGGGAGAAGTCCAGAGTCACGACGGTGTTTAGGTCGCTCAGATTGAAGAGGCCGACGGAATAGGAGCCGTCGGGATTGCTGATCGCCCAGATCGGAGCGTCGTCCCCCTGGATCTCTTTGGCGGCGTAACCGGCCTGGTTGATGGCGATCAGGCTTTTGTTGGTCAGGATGGACAGGCCGAACGGGTCGAGTTTCGTCAGGTCGTCACCGGTGTAGAGAGGGGCGCACTGCAGCGCCCAGAAGGCAGCGGCGGTTTGCTTTTCATCGTTGGTGAGGCCATCGAAAGAGCCGTTGGCGATGTTGAGGGAGTCAAGATCATTCCAGCCGGCGCGGGGCGCCCCATTGGTTTTTCCGCCGCGGCCGGTGTGGCCGGCCCAGGCGGCGGCATCGGTGAAGCGGGCGCGGATTTGAGACCAGGTGGCGAGCTTGTCGTTGTAAGACTCGACGTCGTCATCGATCCGGCGGGCGTGGGAATGGTTCTGCCAGAACGGGATCTGGGTCGGCGAAATCTTCCAGGAAACGGTCATCCAGATCGGGCGTGGCGACTTGCGGATCGCGGTCCAGTAGGCGGCGACATCGGCGCGGTTGTCGCAGTAGGAAATATCTTTGTCTGAACCAGGGCAAACGCCGTCCAGTTTGAGGAAATCGACGCCCCAGGAAGCGAACTGCTCGACGATCGAGTTGATAAACGCCTGCGCTCCCGGCTTCTTATAATCGATTTTAAGGTGCCAGGCGCCGAACGCATTGCCCGGGCGAAGGGGCTTTGCGACAATGTCGCGGACGTGATACTTTGTCCCCTTGATCGGCGGGTTGGCTTTGTAGACATCGCTCCCCACACCCGGGATCCAGTAAATCCCCAGCTTCTGGCCGTTGCCGTGGACGATCTTGGCCATCCCCGCCATGCCGCCCGGGAACGTCTTCTTATTCGGCGCGGGCCGGCCATAGGCGTCAAAGCCGCCGGACCAGCCCGAGTCAATATTGAAGTACTTATAGCCGTAGGGCTGCAAGGTTTTCTTCAGCGCGTTGGACTGCTCCGTCAGATGCTTCTGCGTCAGCCACTTCCCGCCGTAGGGCGAGACTTTCGTCGATTGCAGGCTCCAGCTACTCCAGCCCATATAAGGCTTCGCCCCGACCTCTTCTTTAGGCCCATTGGCGGCATGGCCGGCGACAGAAGCCGTCAGCAGCAGTATCCCGAAAAGTAACCCGCGCATATTACCCGTCCTTCTTTGGATTGACAGTATTGGTATTTATTTCACGACCGATGGATACGCCACTTCCAATCGCCTGAGCTCGTCTTCCGTAATCGGCACAACGCTGCAGTGCTTGGACCCTGGCGGTGTCGACACTTCTATCTTGGAATAGTGCTTGAAATCCGTCGTTTCCCAAGCTTCCATGGGACTGTGGAATGGGTCGGCGTAGACATACCAGCGGTCTTGCCCGATCAGCTTGACGGCTTCCGGTCCTTCGATGGGCTTGGGCTCATCGGGAAAGATATCCTGCCCCAGCCCCTCTTTGCCGAATTGGTCGATCTTGGGGTTGAGGCTGCGCGAGGTCGTAAGACGGTTGCCCATGTGATCGTCCACATCGCCGGGCTTGTGAAACGCATAATAGATTCCCTTATGCTCGACGATGTCAATATCGATATCGTGTATCCCAAGATCGTAGTACACGGCTGCGCGCTCGGGGGTGATATCCGTCCAGTCCTTCGTCGTGACGTAATAGATCGTGTTATGCCCATTCTGCTCGGAGGCCCAGAACAGATAGAATAGCTTTTCCTTCGGGGAATAGATAAACTCGGGAGCCCAGGCGCGCTTCTGTTCCGCCAAGACGACGGGGAACGAACGGCCCTCCCAGTGGATCAGATCGGTCGAAGACCAGTGAAAAATCTCCGTGGTGTCCCATGCCTTCGTATGCACCAGATGGAAAACGCCGTTCACGCGGGCCAGATAAGGATCGCGCAGACGCGCGCCGGGATCCAGCACAGGCTTGCCGCCATTCAGAGCGGTCCAATGGCGCGCATCACGACTGGTGGCGTAAAAGAGCTTTTCCTCGGGACCGAAGTACGCCATCAGATACGCTTTGTATTTTGCGTCTGGCGAACGCCGACCAAGCGCGGAACCGGCCGCGAGGCAGAGTGCGGCGGCGCCCAGAAGAGTGAACGCAGCCCGGGACGAATATTTCATGACGACAGCGTATCCCGCATGGATTTATTTTCGCGGGGAGAATTCCCAACGCATCTCTATCATAACACGAAACCAGCCCCGGGACGTTGGCCCAGCGCTGGTTTGATTTTCCATCCCTGTTTGCGATCTAACGCTTGGATGAGCCTCGAATTTCGAGACGCGGCTGCAGCACTTGCTGCTGGAGAGGAATATGCGGGGAATCGATCCGTCGCTTCAAGAATGTCCAGGCAGTAGCGCACACTTGCTCCAGCGGCTGCACGATGGTCGTGAGCGCGGGATAAAGGTAGCTGGTGTCTTTGATGCCGTCGCAGCCGACGACCGCGACATCATCGGGGATCACACGGCCAAGTTCGCGCAGCGCAGGGTAAGCGCCGATCGCAAGTTCGTCATTGTAGCAGAACAGCGCATCTGGGCATCCGTGCTTCTGAGCATACTCGATCAAGGTCGCCGTCGCCGATTCGCGGCGCTCGTCCACGGTGATAATATATTCGGGCTCCCGACCCAGCTTCGCCATTGCCTCCCGGTAACCAGTCAAGCGAGCGTCCGTGATCTCCTCAAACCACTCAAACCAGTCCGGCACCACATAAGCGATTCTCTTGCAGCCAGCCTCCGCGAGATGGAGCACGGCTTCGGCGGCCTTTTCCTGGAAGTCGACTTGGACATAGTCCGCATCGGCCAGGACGTAGGCGCCAATGTTGACAAACGCTTTATTTTCAATGAGGCTGTTGGACAGACCTGTCAATTTGCCTCGCGGCACATCGACCGCCAGAACGCCGTCCACGGGCCAGGAAGCAAGCTGGTTGGTGTCCACCACTTCACCGCTCCCCATGCCGGCGGCGCTGACAAAGAGCTCATATTCATGCCGAACGATTTCTTCATGCGTGTAGTAAATCACTTCGCCGTAGTACGCCGAACGCAAATTGGATGTCCAAAGCGCGATCGTCTGCGTACGCCCGGTGGCGAGAGCCCGCGCCGCGCGATTGGGCTGGTAGCCCATCTCTTCGGCCACATGACGGACCAGGCGGCGGGTCTCGGCGGAAATAGGAACATCCACATTATTCAGAACGCGTGAGACGGTGGCGCGAGAGACTTTGGCGCGCGCGGCAACTTCACGAATCGAAATGGTCACAGTGACTCACCTATTCTTGCGACTCGATCGCATCTCTGATTGTAGTCAGTTTGGCGCCCTTATGTCAAGAATGGCGCCTGCGTATTGGAATACCGAGTGAGAAAAACGCCCGCCCCACGCGTTGTGGGGCGGGCGACTTTGACGAGACCGTTCCCTTATTAGAGCTGGCTGAAAGTAAGAGTGGCTTTGCTATTCCCGTCACACATGATCAGGTTATTCGCTCCGGCGGCTGTTTTATTGCCACGATTTGCCGGAGTGTTCGCATCAGGAGCCGGGAGGCCACCGGAGACCGAGTTCGGCTTGAGCCACTTGACATGGCCGTCCAGCGCCGCGTAGTTGGCGCCGTCGGTGTGCACGCCCAGATTGCCGGACCAGTTCGGAATATCGTAGCTGTCAATCTTGCCCGTGGCGTACTTCGCACGGCAGTAATAGGCGTCGATACCGCTGCCGCAGCCACCAGTGCCGCTTGCTCCAACGCCGATCGCACTGGCTGTCTCACGAGGATCGGTCACGTCCACGTTCTGCTGTCCCTGAAGTTCGAACAAAAGCACCGTGCTGGCCGGAGCCGTCTGCGCCGCAAGAGCGGTGCTGCCCGCGCGTCCAAAATAGTTTCCCTGGTAGCCGTTCTGGGCGTTGTCCACGTAAGGTGACAGCACGTTCGCGTTCAAGCCATAGGAAACCCGGGTTGCCAGCGGGGTAGCGCCGCCTTCAGTCGAGAGCGGGTTCGTCGAATCGTCAGGGCAGGCGTAAACTCCCTTACTCTTGATGTAAGGATAGATCTCGCCGGTCCAGCCGCCACCCCATATGATGTTGGTAGTAGGCATGGATTCGTCATTGTCCTGATTGTATTGGATCAACCCCAGCGCCAACTGCTTCATATTGGAAGCACAGGAAATCTGGCGGGCCTTTTCGCGCGCCTTGGCGAAAACGGGGAACAGGATCGCGGCAAGAATCGCAATGATCGCGATGACTACGAGCAACTCAATAAGTGTAAAGCCTTTTTTCATGATTTCCCTTTCCTGATCGTCAGCAGGATAATAGCAGTGGATCTTCGATCCAGGCCGATAAGCGGACCACATTGTCGGTCGATTAAAAGTAACCGGTTACACACTCAGATAATTGCGAATGCGCTTATGTAACCGGTTGCATAAACATTATAAGACATAATGGCAATGGTGTCAACACCTATTTTTCAAAAGATTTTTGCATAGGCCACGGCTCCTGGGCGCGTCGCAAAGGAGCCGTGGCAAGCGGCCTCAATGACCGACGATCTGGATGCCATTGATCGGGGCGCGCAGATAAGCGTCGGTGGAGGAAACCGGCGCCGCAGACAGTGTGAAGCTGGAACCGTTCAGGGTTCCAAACCGGGCATAATTGCCGGCCGAGCCGTTTGCCTGAGCGTATGTCCCATTGAAATCGGTGTTGACGGCGTCGGTCACCTGGACATTGGATGCACCGATGGTGTATTTATAAACACGAGAAGCGCCCCCATTGGAGCCGTCGCTATAGACGTAGACATCGTAGCCATGGCTTGTGTAGTACCCAGGAAGCCCCGAGACCGTGACGGTGGTGGTAGAGCCGCTGTAGGTATCCAGGTATCCCTTCATCATGCGCTTGCCGCCCGCCGTGTCCGTGATCCCGGTGGAGTAAATGCTGCTCGCATTCCAGGACGCCGACGCGCCGGTCGATGCGCCGGCGCTGTCGATCAGACCGGCTCCGCTACCCGTCTGTCCCAGAACGCTGTTCCAGTTGACCACGCCCACGGCGCCCGCAGTTTCGGCCGCGCCCATCGCCGTTCCGCCGCCGACAAAGTTGAGACTGATGATGTGCGGCGCGGAGACCTTGATCAGTCGGCAGGCGTGCGCGGCGAGAGAGGCGCTGTAGCTGCCGTTTGCCATAGTATCCGTGTTCGCCCAGACATCGTGGACCTGCAGATTGCCGCTAAGGCCGATGGCGCTCCAGGTGACGCCCACATTAGCCGTGCTTCCGGCCAGGTTATAGAGACCGACGGTGCGCGTACCGTCTCCGTTATCCGTGGACCAAACCTGGGAGTTACCGCTTTGGACCTGCTTGGCGACGCGTCCGGCCTGATCCATGGCGATGACGAAGGGGTTCGTGAGCAGCGAAAGTCCGTAGCTGTCCAGATGGTAAAGATCGTCGCCGGTATAGAGCGGCGAACATTGCTGAGCCCAGAAGGTCATTGCTGTCTGGCGCTCGTTGTTGTTAATGCCGTCCATGGAGCCGTTGCCGACATCGATCGAATCCAAGTCGTTCCAGCCTGCGCCCATGGGATAATTACTGTTATAGCCGAGCGGCCCCGCCCACGGCGCCCAATTGGCCGCATCGCCAAA
This sequence comes from Capsulimonas sp., assembly GCF_039929585.1. Lineage (NCBI taxonomy): Bacteria > Bacillati > Armatimonadota > Armatimonadia > Capsulimonadales > Capsulimonadaceae > Capsulimonas > Capsulimonas sp. The sequence goes on along the minus strand of NZ_JBDSQY010000187.1, from coordinate 7,619 downwards.
CCGAATACTCGTCTGGTTCCAATTAGTGAGCGTATTGCTGTAGGATTCGATATCGTCGTCAATACGCCGGGCATTCGAGTTCGTCTGCCAGAATGGGATATAGGCGTCGGAGATTCGCCAGGAGATCGTCAGCCACATCGGGCGGCCGCACTGCTGGATCGCATTGTGATACGCCTGCACGTCGGGCCGGTTATCGCAGTAGGTAATGTCGTGGTCGGAACCGGGAACGACGCCGTCCAGCTTCAAGAAATCGACGCCCCAGGAGGCAAATTGGTTGATGACGGAGTTGATGTATTCCTGCGCGCCCGGCTTGTTGAAGTCGATCTTGAGATGCCAGCTGCCGAAGGCGTCACCCGTGGCGAGCGGCTGCGCTACGATGTCCTGAACGTGATAAGGCGTGCCGTAAATCGGCGGATTGGCGCTGTAGACATCGCTGCCGATCCCGGGCACCCAGTAGATCCCCAGCTTTTGTCCATTGCCGTGGACGATGTTCGCGATCCAGGGGATGCCGTCGGGAAACGTGCTGGTGTTCGCCGCCGGGCGTCCATAGCCGTCAAATCCCCCAGCCCAGCCCGAATCGATGTTGAAGTAGTTGTAACCGTATGGCTGGAGCGTTGTCTTCAACTGGTTCGACTGCACCTGCATCTGCCACTGTGTCAGCCAGCTGTTTCCATACCCCGAGATTGTGGTAGCCTGAAGGCTAAAACTGCTCCAGCCCATATATGGCTTCTGAGCGATGGATTGGGAATGAGCCGGAGAGAGCAGAACCGCGCCAAGGGCGGCGGAGCACGCAATTGTACGTGAGAGAATGGAAAGCTTCTTCATCGAGCGATCTCCTTCTATATCGCGATTGTCACAAAAGACATATCGCTATGAGAGCATATTTGCTCCCATGACCGATAGCGATTAGAACAAATATTGCAAATAGAGCAATATGAACATCATTGCTATGTAACCGGTTTCATGAATTATAAGCGATTGGAACGTACGTGTCAAGAAGTATTTGCCGCAAAATAGCCCGTCCCTCTATTCGTGGGACGGGCTATTTCGACGCTGCTAGTCTCGAGCGAGAAACTCCCCATTGGAGTTCTTAAAGCTGACTGAAGGTGAGAACCGCCTTGCTGTTCCCATTGCACATCACCATGCTGGAGGTTCCCGCCGCCGTGACGTTGGTCCGGCTCGCCGGGGTGTTTGTGTCGGGAGCAGTCAATCCGCCGGAAACAGCGCTGGGCTTCAGCCATTTGACATGGCCGTCCAGCGCGGCATAGTTGGCGCCGTCCGTATGTACGCCCTGGACTCCCGACCAGTTGGGGATATCGTAGCCGTCGATCTTGCCGGTGGCGTACACGGCGTTGCAGTAGCTCGAGTCGATGCCAGAACCGCTGCATCCGCCGTAGCCCTTGGCTCCGTCGCCAATCGTGCTGGACGTTTCGAGCGGATTGGTCACATCGACATAAAGCTGCTTCTGGATTTCAAACAGCAGGACCGTGCTGGCGGGCGCGGTCTGCGCCGCGATCGCTGTAGTGCTGCTTGTGGTGAAGTAGTTCCCCTGCCCCGTTCCATATGGCGGAAGCACGTTGACATTCAAGCCATACGAGACACGTGTGAAGCCGGCGCCCCCGGGATCGGAAGAGTCGTCCGGGCAGGCGTAGATCCCTTTGCTCTTGACATAGGGATAGACCTCGCCGGCCCAGCCGCCGCCCCAGATGGTGTTGGTGGAGGGCATGGATTCGTCGTAGTCCTGGTTGTACTGGAGCAGTCCCAGCGCCAGCTGCTTCATATTGGAAGCGCAGGAAATCTGGCGGGCCTTTTCGCGCGCCTTGGCGAAAACGGGAAATAGGATGGCGGCGAGAATCGCGATAATTGCGATGACAACTAGCAATTCAATTAATGTAAAACCATTGCGCTTGGACATGATGGTAACCCTTCTTCGTAAAGATAACAACGGGCCGCGATGCGGCCAGTTTTCGCTCCGCCCTTAAGCAAAGACTTCGTTTCACGCCCCCGGACCGGAACGTTCCAGATCGAGGGCGCATTGATCGGCGGCAAGCCGTCAAATCTCGCTCTCACAGGCAAGATTGCTATGGTTACCAATACCACGAGCGATACGATCAATAAGCTCGCTTGGGATGTTGATGAACAATAATAACATACGCCCCTGTGAAAAGCATCAAAAGTCTCCCGTGGATGATCCACGGATTTCCAATTTCGCCGTTAAAGTCATTTGCTGGACCGGGATATCCGGATCTTTGATGCGCCGCGCCAGGAATGTCCAGGCAACAGCGCACATCTCTTCAACAGGCTGTACGACAGTTGTCAACGGCGGATAGAAGTCCGCGCTGTCGTCGATCCCATCGCAGCCCACCAGCTTGACATCTCGCCCAGGAATCAATCCGACTTCACGCAGTGCCCGCGAGGCCGCGATTGTCATATTGTCGTTGAAGCAGAACAGCGCATCCGGCGCGCCGTGCAGCGCGATATGAGACTTCAGCACCGGACCGACGGCGACACGTACTTCATTTTCGGTAACAATGAACTCCGGCTCCAGCCCCAGCTGCTCAATCGCGGTTTCATATCCCCGCAAACGGGCGTCGTCCGCGGAGCGGAACCATTCAAACCAGTTCGGAACGAGATAGGCGATGCGCCGGCATCCAACGCTGTGCAGATGACGCACCGCCGCCGCCGACATTGGAGCGAAGTCGACATAAACATGGTCAATATTCTCCAGCACATAGGCCCCAATGCTCACGAGCGGTTTGCCGCCAAGCAGGCTGTTCGACAACCCGGGAACGTCTCCGCGCGGCAAGTCTACGGCGATCACCCCGTCCACCGGCCAGGAAATGATCCGGGACGTATCCAGCGCTCCGTCGGAGCGAAATTTGAAGTCGCTGATCGTCAGATCGTAGTCGTTCTTCATAATTTCGTCGCGCATGCAGTAAACGACCTGGGACGAATGCGGAGCGCGCAAATTCACGGACCAAAGGGCGACCGTCTTCGTCCGCCCCGTCGCGAGCGCCTTCGCCGCAAGATTGGGCGTATAACCAATCTCCGCCGCAATACGCAGAACACGTTCCCGTGTTTCCCGCGCGACCGGAGCGTCCACCCCGTTCAGCACACGCGACGCTGTCGCATCGGAAACCCCCGCCCGTTCGGCCACACACCGTAATGAAACTCGCAATCCAACCTCCGACAATCTCGATGTAGACGCTTACATATTATGAAAATCTTTCTGAAAGCGCTTACATCTCACATTTGGTATTCTATCACTTGCACTCTGGTCTGTCAAGGGCTTGCAGAAAATAGTTTCAAAATTGCTGTTTCTTACAGAAAACTCTGGAGGATGCAAAGATAAGGACAATACGCAAAACACACGAAAAACACCCACGCGCCGGCGGATTGCGGCCGGCGCGTGGGTGTTTTTCGTGTGGAGCTAGCTGTGGTTAGCGATATATGTTACTTCCGACGTAAAGTAGCCGGGAATGCTGCCCCAGACGTTGCTGGTGTCACTGAAGATACTGTCCGTCGTATAGAAGTATTCGTACCCGTGGCTAATAGACTGATCGATCGCGCCATTGAGGTCGCTGGAGTTCGTGTGGATCAGCGCAAGCTGTGCGTAGCTTTGAGTATTGATGTCCTGGTTCAATCCCGACCAATCATTAGTCGGTGAATTCGCGGCGGCCGCGTAAGTCTTCTCAAAGCTGCACGTCACATCGACAAGACTGGCGTATTCGCGCTGGTTCGAATAAAACCAGCCGCCGGCGTTACCGACAATTTTGAGCTGTGGATAAGTGGAGCGGATCCAGCTGGTCAACTGACTGAAGTAGCCACCTGCGGGATGAACGGGATTGCCGTTGAACAAACCATCGGGGTTCGCGAAGGATCGGTCCGTAGGCGCTAAGCTTTCTCCGTTTGGGTAGGTCGCGGATGAGCCGCTTGGCCCCGCGATCTCATAACGAGGATAGAATTCGTCGATCCAAATTCCGTCCAGATTGCTATAACCACTCACCCACGCGGTAATATCCGCTTTCACGTCGGCGAGCGGCCGATATGTGGTTCCAGTCGGCGCCCCTAGAGCGTGGACATATCCAATAATCTTCCCACCGTTCGCCCGGATCGGATTGAACCGAGTGGCGGCCGTGGCCCAATCGGCGGAGTTCGAGAACGGACCGTTGTTGGCGCTGTTGACGGTCACCCAGTAATCTTTGTATACGGTGCTGGAGCCACTTTGCATAATCGCGGCGTCCTCAGCGAGGATTTGCCATGTCGTTGTATCCGTGAGAGGCACATACGCGGGAATAATCATTCCCGCGGCGAATGTTGCCGGAGCCGCACTCCCGAGAAGCGCGGCCACCGCGCCGAGAATCCAAGCATTCTTGAGTTTCATGTTCCTTCTCCTTGTCTTTCCAACGGAGTCCGATCATTTGCTGCGCTGCTTATCTCGCCCTAATTTATTCGATCGCTTTAGGCCAAGCAATCAGCGCCGATACGTAAACGTTTACGTATCGGCGCAAGTATAGCATGCGATTTCCATACTGTCAAGCAATTATCGTAATTTCAGAGACAATATTTCATTATTCTGGCATGCTTTTCACTCAAGAATATGACGGCGTTACTGTTCCTTGCGTAGGAGGAACAGTAACGAAGGCGACAATAATTTTCGGAATTACGACGAGATTTTATCCCACTCCGAAAAAACTTCTTTCGCTGCGTGCAGCCCATTGATCGCCGCCGGAAATCCGGCGTAAGGAGCAACTTGAATCAATATCTCCACGATCTCCTCCCGCGTGACGCCCACATTCAGGGCGCCGTGGATATGCGCTTTGAGTTCGTGCGCGGCGTAGCCGATCGTCGCCAATGAGGAAATGATGATCATCTCACGCTGGCGCGGCTCCAGCCCCGGCCGGGAATAGATATCGCCGAAGGCGAACTCACGGATGTACCGCGACAGATCGGGGGCGGCCGCCGCGACTTCGGCTAAAAAGCTGTCACCAAAGTCTTTGTAAACGCGCGCTACAATCTCCGCGCCGCGCTCGTAACGGTCATCACTCATAGTTTTCTTCTCCATAATTACAATTTTCGAGTTTTTAAAGCATTAACTCTCATCTGGTGAGAAATTTGGAAGTTCGCATGCCGGCGAAATTCGTTTCTCCTTGCGCGTCTTACGCCGATATGAGACAATAAGTCCAGGCAAAACACTTGCCGGCAAGACTTGGTCTAATGAGTTTAGGAGGCGCACCAAAATGATGTGGCGACATGGCGATATTATGATTGCAGCGGTGGAAGAGATCCCCGCCGGGGCGGAAACAAAACCGGGAACGACGCTGGCGCATGGCGAAATGACCGGGCACAGCCACCGGATCGAAGCTCCGGGAACGGCGGAGATTTACGAGCGCAACGGAAACCTTTATGTGCGTGTCCTGGCGCTGGAGGCGCGGGTCGTACATGAAGAGCATAAGCCGATTACCCTGCCGCGCGGCGATTACCGGTTCTGGTATCAGCGCGAGTATACCCCGCAGGCCATCCGACGGATCGTCGATTAAGGAGAAGCGCCATGACGACGAATACTTTGGAGCGGGTGCTCACGCCATCGATCGCGCAGGCGTTTGACCGTGCGCAGATCGAAGCGATGATCCTGGCGGGAAACGCGCCGCGCGGGCTGCGAGTGCATGGGCATCTTTCTTTCGCCGGAAACCGCGCGCTGACGCAGCTGCCGGAAGATCTGCGGGTAGACAGCCTGGATGTCAGCGGATGCGTCAATCTGACGGCGCTGCCGGAGGGCCTGCGCGCCACCCGGCTGGATGGTACGGGCTGCCATGGACTGACGGAGCTGCCGCGCCGGCTTCATTGCTACGAGCTGACATTGCGCGATACGTCGATCTCCTCGCTGCCGGCCGATCTCCAGGTGGAATACAGATTGGATCTGACTGGATGCGCGGAGCTGCAAAGCCTTCCAGTCGGACTAAAGGTCGGGACGCTCGTTCTGCAAGGCTGCACAAGTTTACGCGCGCTCCCGGAAGGGCTGGAAGTTTATTTCCTGGACATCGGCGGATGCAGCCGTCTGGCTCAGTGGCCAACGCAGGCGACAGTGCGCATCGGGCGTTTGAATGCGCGCGGCTGCCGCGCGCTCACGGAACTGCCGACCTGGATGACGCAGCTTGCCCAGCTGGATCTGCGCGGCTGTGAAAGCCTGACATCGCTGCCGGAAACACTGCACGTCACCTCATGGCTCGATCTCGCCGACACGCAGATCACGTCCCTGCCGCCTCAGCTCGCGGGAGCGCGGCTGCGCTGGCGCGGCGTGCCGATCGACGCCCGCATCGCCTTCCAGCCGGAGACGATCACCGCGCGGGAGGTTCTGGACACAGTGAACTCCGAGCTGCGCCGCGTGCTGCTGGAGCGCATGGGCTACGAGCGATTTCTGCTCGACGCCCACGCCGAAGAGCTGAACCGCGACACCGATCCCGGGGGCGAGCGCCGTTTACTGCGCGTCAAAATGGTCGGCGACGAAGCGCTGGTCTGCATCTCCGTTCTCTGCCCATCCACCGGCCGCCAGTACATCATTCGCGTTCCTCCGCAGACAAAGACCTGCCGTCAGGCGGCGGCGTGGATCGCGGGCTTCGACCGCACGGACGACTACCGGCCGATCATGGAGACATAGGCAGCGCACGCCAGACTGGCTGGGCGGGGATGCGCTCCAGCAGGCCGTCCCCATAAAGATCGTATTGCCCCAGCCGATCCATATGGATATAGCCGATGTGGCAGCCGCAGGTCTCGTTCGCGCAGAGACGCGGCTGCAGCGCATCGGCGAAGTCCGGATCGTAAAGATTTCCAATCGGCTCACGCACAAAATGGCAGCGGCGCATAACCCCGTCGCCATCCACGGAGATCGCCGTATGTCCCGCCTGGCATGTCTCGCCCACGCTCGGATGGCGCACGGTGTTGACGGGGAATAACGGATCGATCCGCGTGTAATGCGCGATCTCGTCCGGCGTATAGTAATCCAATTGGCGCTTGTAGGCGTTCACCCAGAGATAAATATGCTCGGGAAGCGCGGCCCGCAAGGCCGCAATGTCTTCCTGATGCTCTTTCAGCCCCACGCTCCCGACACTGAAACGCACGCCGCGACGGTCGGCCTCTAAGCATTGCGCCAGAAACTTCTCCCGCGTGACTTCCCCCGGATGATACGTCGCCCAAAGCCCCAGCTTGCTCTTGTCGCAGCGCTCCACCCAATCCAATCGGCACGACAGATTTGTCTGGATGGCGATCTTCTCCACGTGATCCATATTTGTCAGCGTCACCAGGGCGTCTTGATAACGCTTGCGCACGAGCGCCTCGCCCCAGGGCGTGAACAGCACGGAGATACGGCGGTCACACTGCTCCCCCACCCATGCGACAAACCGATCCAGGGCGCGGCGGTCGGCGTCGTGCTCGGCGTCGGTTTCCGTGTGCTTGGCGAACGGGCAGTAGTCACAGCCGTAGTTGCAGCTAGACAGCGATCCGCGATAGAGGATACGCAGCGTCATAGCAGCACGAACTCCTCCGACTGACGCCGCGCCGCCGGTGAATAGAGCCATGGGCCGATGGTGTCCGAGCGCTCGATCCCAAGCTCCGTCAGCGTC